>CAIKXW010000158.1 GCA_903831485.1 uncultured Alphaproteobacteria bacterium
CTAGCCTCGCTTGCCCTGCGCTGCGCGCCCCTCCGCCACCAGCCGCTCGGTTGCGGGATCGAGCGCGTCCTTCAGGGCTTGCGTGAACGCTTCGCGCTTCAGGCCGGGGGCGATGGGCGGCAGCACTTCGAAGACGATCCTGCCCGGTTTGAGCAGGAAGCCTGAGCCCTGCCAGCACAGACCGGTGTTGAGGGCGACGGGGACGCACGGCACTTTCAGTTCGTTGTAGAGCAGCACGATGCCGGGCTTGATGTCGGCTGGGGTGTCGGGCAGCTGGCGCGTGCCTTCCGGGAAGATGATGATCTGCTGGCCCGACGCGACGCTGAGCTTCGCTGCGGCGAGCATCAGGCGCATGGTCTTTGCGCCGCCGGCGCGGTCGATCGGGATGCCGATGCGCGAGGCGTAGATTCCGAAGACGGGCGCCTTCAGCAATTCCTTCTTGAGGATGTAGGCCGGGTTCTCGACGAACATGAAGGGCGCCAGCGTGTCGTAGGTCGACTGGTGCTTCATCGCGATGAGGCCGGCGCCGCCTTTCGGCAGGTGCTCGCGGCCGCGCACTTCCGTGGTGATGCCGCACAGCAGCCACAGGCCGAACGCCTGGGTGCTGGCGTAGAACCTCACCACCTTCATCGCGAAGTCGCGCGAGAAGAGCGCAACGGGCAGGCCGACAAGGCCGATGATCGCCATGGTGAGGAAGAACCACACGGCGTAGAGGAGCGAGCGTATCAGGGTCATCCGGTCTGGCCTTGCTCGGCCTGGCTGACCGGGTCCGCTGGCCTCGCCGGGTCGGCGGGCCGCGCAGCATCAAGCGTGGCGCCGCGCAGGCCGGCGAGGCGAAACTTGATCCACTCGTCGAGAAGCAGCTTGGCGGTGGCTGCGTCCTTGTACCAGTCGGCGGGGGGAACCTTCGTCGTCATGACGGCGTGTGGAATGAAAGTCCCCTCCGGCATGGCGCGCTGCAATTCCAGCAGCGCGCGGTCCATGTGATATTCGGAGGTCACGACGATGACGCGCGTCACCTTGGTGCGGCGCGACCAGTCGGCGACTTCCACGCCATTGCCTTCCGTCGTCGCCGCAGCCTTGCCCAGCGTGACGCAGCACTCGATGCGGGAGAGATCGGCGCCTGTGATGCGCGCGATGTCGGCGGCTGTGGTATCCACATTCACGCCGGAGATCAGCAGGGGCACATCGAGCGAGTCGGCGAGCTGGATGGCGGTGATGATACGGGCGTCGGCGCCGCCGGTGAGCGCGGCCACGGCGTCTGCGTTGAGCGGCGGGTCGGGCGTCACGGCGCGGTCGGCGCGGGCGACGAAGCGCGAAAAGTCCCACCCCGCGACCAGTAGCCCGGTCGCGACAAGGATGAACACGATGCGGATCAGCGTTTGCACGAGTCAGGTCCTAGCAGAGGGAGCGGCAAGACACATACCCGTATCGCCTCAGACCATGTCCGAAAGAGAGCGTTTCACCGTCACATTGGCGGCGAACATGGAGGCCGCGCCCGCGATGAGGGGCGACAGGCCCAGGATCAGGCCGTCGGCAAGGGACAGCGAGAGTTGGGGCAGGAGCCAGGCCTGTTCGTCTGTCTGGCGAACGGCGAACAGGATGAAGGCGGTTGTCCCGAACGCGAGCAGGGCGCCGAGGGCGCCGGCCTGGACCCCGAGCATGAGGAAGCGGCGCTCGAACAGCCCGGCGATGAAGTCGTCCTTCGCGCCGGAAAGATGCAGCAGTTCGACGATGTCGCGGCGCGCAAGCATGGTTGCGTGCGTGGCGAAGGCGATGACGGCGACGCCAGTCGCGCCGAGCAGGACGACAGCGGAGAGCGCGACGATGCCGATGGTGTCGGTCGCGCGCTTGGCGTCGGCCGACCAGGCTTCGTGATCATCGACGGTCGCGTTTATGTTCGCCTGCTTGAGCGCAGCGGCGACGGCCTCGCCCGCGCCGGCGGCCCCTTCGGCTGCGATGAGACGCGGCAGCTGCAGGCCTGCGGGAATGCCGGCGGCGCCGAGCCAGGGCTTCAGGAGCTGCTCGGATTCTCCACGCGTGAGCGCGTGGGCGGATGCGATGCCTCTTGTCTTCGCGATGATGTCGACGGCGCGCTGCGTGTCCGCTTCCGGTCCGCGCACGCGGACGGTGATCTCGCCGGCGACTTCGCTGGTCCACGCGTCGGCGGCGGCGTAGGCTGCGCGTGCGACTAGCCCCGAGAAAACTGCGAGAAAGCAGAGCGCGCAGACGACGAAGAACAGCGCCGCTTCGCGGGCGTCCTCGCGCGGCAGCAGAGGCGCGGCGCGGCTCATGGCTGACCGTCGCGCGGATCGATCGGCACGCGGACAACCATGCCTTCGGCCAGCCGCAGCACATCGTTCCTGGCGCGCCCGACAAGCGCCATGTCGTGGGTCGCGATAAGGACCGTGGTCTTGAGGCGACGGTTGAGTTCGCGGAAGAGGCGGTAGAGCCGCTCGCCCATTTCCTCGTCGACATTGCCGGTTGGTTCGTCGGCGATCAGCAGGTCAGGCTTGCCGACAACCGCGCGGGCGATGGCGACGCGTTGTTTCTCGCCGCCCGAGAGTGTGGCGGGGCGTGCGTCGAGCCGGTCGCCCAGGCCCACCCAGCCGAGAAGGTCTGTCACATCCTGGCGGTAGGAGGTTTCCGGGCGGCCCATGATCCGGAGGGGGAGGGCGACATTGTCGTAGGCCGAGAGGTGGTCGAGCAGGCGGAATTCCTGGAAGACGACCCCGATGCGGCGGCGGAGGGGGAAAAGGTCGCGGCGCCGCAGGCGATTCGTGTCCACGCCAAAAAGTGATATCCGCCCGGCCGTGGGGCGCAGGGCGAGATAGGCCAGGCGCAGCAGGGTGGATTTTCCAGCGCCCGAGGGGCCGGTGAGAAACGTCATGGATCCGGGGCGCAAAGACAGCGAAACATCGGACAAAACGTCGGATTTTGGCCCGTAGGCGAGGCCGACCCGGTCGAGCCGGAGCACCGGTTCATCACTTGGAAGGTCGTTGTCCGGCATCATTTTCCGCTGCGGTAACCCCGGGACCCCGGCAATCAGATTCCAGCCCTAATTGGACTATATTAACCGTATCTGTGATTCCGATAGTGCGATGATCCTAGTCTGCCCGTCATGCGATACGCGGTACTTCGCCGACGACTCCTCCATCGGGAAGGAGGGTCGCCGCGTGCGTTGCGCGACCTGTGGCCATGCCTGGCATGCAAAACTGCAGGAAGAGGGCGATGTCGCGGTCGCGCCGGAGGACACCGGGCTGACCCGCGAGCAGGTCGAGCGCCTGCGCCGGACCGCCCAGGAAAACTCCAAGGCCCGCGCCGGACCCCATGCCGAATTCCGGGCCCGCGAGCACGCCAAGCGCAAGAAGACCCGCAATCGCGTGGTTACCATCGCATGGGCCACCTCTGGTGTTCTGTTCGTCGCCCTGCTTGGGCTGGCGGTCCTTTTCCGCAACGAAGTCGCGGAGGCTTTTCCGCGATCGGCGTCGATCTACCGGCTGGTGGGGCTCGATGTGAACCGGTTCGGACTGACCCTCGAGAATGTCGAGGCCAAGCGCTCGTTTGACGGGACCACGCCTGTCCTGACCGTGACCGGGGCGGCCGTGAACCTCAGCGAGGAATCCCGGACGGCGCCGGAGCTGCGGGTCACCCTGAAGGACGAGGCCGGCAACGAAGTCCAGACCTGGACCGACAAGCTGGCCGTGCCGACGCTCGGGCCGGGCGAGCGCTCCGAATTCACCTCCCGCTTCGAGGCCCCGCCGGTCGAGACTTATCGGCTGACCGTGACCTTCGCCTATCCGGAGGGCGAGGGCGCCGGAACGCCGGGCGAAACCCAGGTGCAGGCGACGGAAGCCGCTGCGGCGCCGGAAAGCCATGGCGCGGCGTCCCCCGATGTGGCTCGTGCCGAGGGTGCGGTCGCCGGGGCGGAGGATCACGCACCGGGCGCTGCAGATCATGCGCCGGAGGCTGGCGATCACTAACCCTTTCATCCCTGCGAATGTCGACGTCCTGCTGACCGTGGAAGAGGTGCAGGCGCGGGTGGCTGCCCTGGCCGACCGGCTGGCGCCGATCGTATCGCAGGGCAGCTGGACCGGCGTGGTGACCCTGATGGGGGCGGTGCCGTTCGCCGCGGACCTGCTGCGCGCGCTGGCGGCGCGGGGGGTGGATCTCGGCTTCGATGCGCTCTGGCTCGAAAGCTACCATGACGAGCGGGTGAGTTCGGGCCGGATCGTGGTCCGCGCCGACATTTCCCGGTCGGTCGAAGGGAAAGGCGTTCTGCTGATCGACGACGTTTTCGACTCGGGCCGCACCATCGCGTTTGCCCGGGCGCACCTGCAGGCCAAGGGCGCAGCACAGGTGCTGACCGGCGTCTTTGCCCGCAAACCCGAGGCCGTCACCGATGGGCTCGACGCATGGGCGTGGGATGCGCCGTCCCGGTATCTTGTCGGCTACGGGATGGACGACGCGGGCAAGATGCGCGGACTCCCTTTCATCGGCGCGATCAAGGGCGCGTGAGCGAACGCTCACTGCCGGCCGACCCATGTGAGCAGATGCTCACCTCACGCAGTTTCTCGCGACTCACGAGTCGACTCGCTTTCGTCTCCATGCTTCCTATTTTTTCAGCATGGCTCACAACGAACCTCGCACCGAGACCCTCCGACTGCTGCGCGAGCGCCGCGAGCGGCTGGCGACTGAACTGGCTTCTCTCGAGCCGGTTTCGCCTGCCCAGGGCGGCCTGACGGCGCGCGAGCTGGCGATCTGGCGGCAACGCCTCGCCGAGCTCGACGGCCGTATCGCACGCCACGACGCCCCTGCGGCGAAGTAGGACGGCAGAAGCCGTCGGCGATTTCTTGCTCCCCGCCTGCGGACCTTCCGCACGGCGCCATAATACTTCTCTGAATCAGCATGCTGGCGTCACGCGCGCGCCATCCTGCGCAGTGCCTGCGGCGGCTGGCCGAAGGCCCGGACGAAAGCGCGGCGCATGCGTTCAGGGTCGCCGAACCCGACGCGGCGGGCGACCACGTCGATCGGCTCGGCCGAATGCTCGACCCGCTCGCGGGCGCTTTCGAGGCGCAGGCGTTCAACTGCCTTGGCCGGGGTGATGCCCGTCTCGGCGAGGAAGGCGCGGGAGAAGTTTCGCGGGCTCATGGCCGCCTGGCTGGCCAGCGCCTCGACCGAGAGTTCCTCATCCAGCCTTTCCCGCATCCAGGCGAGCAGGGGTGTGAAGCGGCCCTCGACGCGTTCGATGTCGAGGAGGGCTGAGAACTGCGACTGGCCGCCGGGGCGGCGGTGGTAGACGACCAGCTCCTGCGCGGCGCGGCGCGAGACTTCCTCCCCCAGGTCGTCGGCGATGAGGGCGAGCGCGAGGTCGATGCCGGCGGTGATGCCGGCGGACGTCCAGACCTTGCCGTCATGGGTGTAGATGCAGTCGGGCTCGAGTTTCACGGCGGGGTAGCGCTTCTGGAAATCGGGGGTGCGGCCCCAATGGGTGGTGGCGCGCTTGCCGTCCAGCACGCCGGCCTGCGCGAGGATGTAGGCCCCCGAACAGACCGAGCAGACGCGGCGGGCGGTCTTCATGGCGGCGCGGACGAAGGCCTGCACTTTGGGATCGAGCATGGCTGTCCGGGTGCCGATGCCGCCGGCGATAACGACCGTGTCGTATTTGGGCTGGCGCGGCATGGCGTCGGCCATCCAGACGACGCCGGAGGAGGAGCGGACGGGACCGGCTTCAGGGGCGATCACCTGCAGGCTGTAGGGCGGCGGTTGCATCCCGCGCATTGGCATTTCGAATGCGCCGATCGGGCCGGCGGCGTCGAGCAGCTGGAAATCCTCGAAGATCAGGACGCCGATGGAGCGGGGCTTGAGGGCAGGCTGTCGGGCCATTTTCGCGCCTTGGCTGAAAAAGCGGGAACATTGTCATTTGCGCCAGACGCTATGTCCGGCATGCTGGCGTCGTCAAGCGAGGTTCCTCCCCATGTCTGAAGAAGCCGGACGAACGTTCACCGTCGTGTTCGCGATCTGGCCGGGCATGACGCATCTCGACTTCACGGGCCCGCACCAGGTGCTGAGCCGCCTTCCGAATGCGGCGGTGATCGTCGCGAGCCCGGCGGGCGGCAATGTGGACGCGGACGGGCTCACCTTCGGCAACACGGTCAGGATCGCGGACGTCAGAAGCTGCGACCTGATCTGTGTTCCCGGCGGCGTCGGGGCGACGAAGGTGGCGCAGGACGAAGCGTTCGTCGGTGATGTTCGGCGACTGGCGCTGGGCGCAAGATATGTGACGTCGGTGTGCACGGGCTCTCTCATTCTTGGCGCGGCGGGCTTGCTGCAGGGCAGGCGGGCGGGGTGCCACTGGGCGTGGGCGCACCTGCTGCCGCTGTTTGGCGCGGTGCACGATCCGGCGCGGGTGGTGCGGGACGGGGAGATCATCACCGGCGGCGGCGTGACGGCGGGGATCGACTTTGCATTCACCGTGATGGCTGAGATTGCAGGCGATGACTTTGCGCAGACCGTGCAGCTTGCGCTGGAGTATGCGCCGGCCCCGCCCTTCGACGCTGGGCGGCCAGAGACCGCGCCGGCGCATGTGCTGGAGCGGTTCCAGGGCGGGCGGCGGAAGATGATGGAGACCCGGGACGAGGAGGCGCGGGTTGCGGCGCAGATGATGGCTGCACGCGGGCATGGCGATGTGGTCTCGGACGCGCGGGCGCGCTGAGGTGTACGTGGGTTGATTGGTGGATTTTGCGGAATTGGGGCGGGCCGCGAGCGCAGGCGAGCCCACCCTCGGGGTCTGTCGGCCGGACCTTAGTCGACCCGCTTGATGCGGCCCTTGTTCGCCGGAGCCAAGGGGCTGTTGGCGGCCACGTAGGCTTCGAGGGCTTCGAGGTCTGAGCCGACAGTCACCTTGTCCTTGCCGGATTTGAAGGCGGTAAAACTGTCGCCGCCGCCGGCGA
>CAIKXW010000159.1 GCA_903831485.1 uncultured Alphaproteobacteria bacterium
CTGCGGCGGCTTCAAGACAGGCGGCCGGATGGGCGGCGGCGGGTTCAAGACGGGCGGGCGATTCTAGGGCGCACGTTGCCGGCGCTCTTGAGCCCGGCCGCTCGTGATACGACGGACCCCGCTTCGCAGCTGCTCACCATGAGCACGCGAGGGGACTCGTGCCGACGCTCAAACTTCCAGCCGCCGCGCGCCGTGCGCGACGCTGAGTTTCTTCCGGCCGGTCTCCTTTGCCGAACGCCCACCCGCTGCGGGCACGAACACGTATTCCGTGTCGATACGGTCCTTGCGGATGTCGAGGGTGAGGTAGCCGCGCTGGCTGCTGTCCATCCATTTGAGGTCGGGGTTGGTTGCGATGAAATCGGCGGCCAGGCGGGCGGCATCGCCATTGAAGCGGCGTTCGAAACCGTAGGACGAGACGCTCTGGCCGGCGAACTCGACGCCGATGGGGCCGGCCTTGTCGGCAAGGTCGAAGGCCCAGGCGTTGTGGCTGTCGCCGGTGAGCGTGACGAGGTTGGCGCCGGCGGTGCGGGCGCTGTCGTAGAGCCGCTGGCGCGCGGCGGGATAGCCGTCCCATTTGTCGAGTGAGTAGGGCAGGCCGGCGTCGAGCGCGGCGGCGCGACGTTGGAGTTCAGCCATCAGTTCCGGTGGGGCAGCGCCCTTGAACCATGCTGTGTTGGGGCGCGGGAAAAGGAGCGCGCCCATGATGACCTGCTGGATGAGAAGTTGCCATTTCTGGCCGGAGGCGACGGATGTGCGCATGCCGCTGGCGAGCCAGGCTTCCTGCTGGTTGTCCATCATCGCGCGTGCGGGATCGGCTAGCGGGCCGGCGCCGAAGGCGTCGAGCGCCGGTCGCATCGCGCCCTTCTCGAAGATGGCGTCGAGATCGTCGTCGAGCTGCTGCGAGCGGCCAAGCAGGCGGGTTTCGAGGCGGAAGAGCGTGGCGAGATTACCGATGCGATGGCTGCCATACCAGTCGCCGCGCACGGGCATCCATTCGCGCCAGACGCGCATGCCAGCGGCGCGGCGGGCAGTCCACGGGCCTTCGGTGGCGGGGTTGTGTGCGCTCGCGCCATTGCGCCAGCTGTTGTTGGCGGTCTCGTGATCGTCCCACACAGCGATCATCGGGAGGCGGCGGTGAAGCTCGGCGAGATCGGGGTCGAGGCGGTAGGAGGCGTAGCGCTGGCGGTAGTCGGCGCGCGTGACGATCTCGTGCAGGGGGGCAAGGGCGCGCTGGGCGGCGATGCCGGGCTGTGCGTCGGCGCGCGTTAGCGGGGATTCGTAGATGTAGTCGCCGGTGTGGATGGCGAGGTCGATGTCGTCGCGCGCGGCAGCGTGGGCGTAGGCGTTGAACCATCCCGACGTGCCGTTGGCGCATGAGAAGACGGCGATGCGGAAGCTGTCGGTGTCGCCGTCGGGCAGGGTGCGCGTGCGGCCGATGTGGGAGGCCTGTCCATCGGGAGCGATGAAGCGGTAGTGATACCAGCGGCCCGGTGCGAGGCCCTCTGCGATGGCGCGGGCGCAGCAGTCGGTTGCGGGCGAAGCTTCGGCCTCGCCGGTGAGGACGATACGCTGGAAGGCGGGATCGTCGGCGATCTCAAGGCGCAGCCGGACCGGCGATGGCGCGACATAGCGCGTCCAGAGGACGACGCTGGTCTGAGAGGGCTCGCCGGAGGCGACGCCATGGGTGAAGCCGCGCGATGGCTGCGCGAAGGCGCGGCCGGGGAGCGCGGCGGCGAGAATGCCAGCGCCACTCGCGGCAAGCAGGCGACGGCGATCAACAACGAGAACCATGCATGAACTCCGCGACGCGCGGTGGTTCTATTGCACATCCATGACGGTTTGGCGTCAGCCCGGCGGGCGAAGGTAGTCGCGCTTGCCGAGGGCGACGCCGTTGTGGCGGAGGATGTTGTAGGCGGTCGCTGTGTGGAAGTAGAGGTTGGGGAAGACGAAGGACTGCAGGTAGGTGGTGCACGTCATCGGCATTTCCTGTCCGCCGCCAACGGGAATGTTGATGATGGTCTTGGAGCGGCCGTCCATCGCTTCGGCGGAGGCGGCCTGCACATAGGCGTTGGCCTTCTGCGTGCGGTCGATCAGCTGAGCGAAGGATGTCTCGACGTCGGGGAAAGACGGGAGATCCGTGCCGGCGAGCCGGGCGGCGCCGCGCGTCATGGTGTCGGTTGCGATCTGCACCTGGCGCGAGAGCGGGAACATGTCGGGGAAGAGGCGGTAGTTGAGCAGGACCTCTTCGGGGAACTTCAGCGCCGCGGCGTGGTCCGCGCCCTTCTTGAGGATGGCGCAAAGCGAGCCGAGCGTCTGCGTGCTGGCGTCCTTGATCAGGGAGGAAATCTGAACGTCCATGGCGGGCCTCGTTATGGGTGGTTGGCCTCTCATACCGCGCAAGGTCACGGCTTGCACGGGTCTTTTTGGGTCCTGTTTGCCGGCGACACGGTTGCGCACAAAGCCTTGCAATCATAACGACGCAGGCGAGGGGGCCAGCGTGAAGTATCGGCTGAAGATCCTGGCATGGAGCCATATCGTGTTCGGGGGCGCGGGCCTCGGCTCGCTGGCGGCCCTTCTGCTCGCCTACGCCATGGCGCGTGATCCGGCCTATGACGATGAGTTTGCATTCTTCGGCGGAGGGCTGGGGCTGCTGTCGGTCGTGTATTTCCTGCCGTCCTTCGCCGGCGGC
>CAIKXW010000160.1 GCA_903831485.1 uncultured Alphaproteobacteria bacterium
CCGAAATGGCAGATCGTCGGGCATTGCGGCTTGAGGCCGACCATCTGCGCGATGTTGCCGCCGTAGTAGCAGGACGCAGCCAACAGCCCGTCCAGCCGCGCCGCGGCCAGCCAGCTCATGGTGCCGCCATAGCAATAGCCGGTGATGCACACCTTGCCTGCGCCCTTGAGCATGTCGAACACGCCGCCCGTGTCGTTGAGCGCATTGTCCGGACCATTGCCAGCCGCGAGGACTATCCCGCGCGCCATGCCCGCAGCCACATCCTGTGGCTGCACGATGAAGCCGCGTTCAGCGCGATCATACATCGATGGCGCAATCGCCTCGTATCCCGCTGCGGCGAACCGCCCCGCCATCTCTTTGATGTGATCCGACAGGCCAAAGATTTCCTGGATCACGATGACGCCGCCCTTGCGCGGCGCCTCCGCCTTCACATGCCAGGCATCGAGTTCGAACCCGTCACGGCTCGTCACACGGATCATGGCGCCAGCCATAGCGGTCTCCCGGTTGCTTGCCGTGAAGCATAGGCGAGAAAGCAAGCGCAGGAAATTGTCGCGTCAGACCGTGACCCGGAACAGCAATGTAACGAACAGCGTCAGCACGCCCGTCAGCAGCATGAGCAGCGCGACAGCCATGGCGCAGCCTGGCCCCGGCTCCGTGCCGAACTTCGACCCACGATACCGCCAGGCGAGGAGGCCACCTGCAACCAGCATCGCCGCGCTGATAAGGAGCAGCTTCCAGTCCATCGCGTCCCTTCCCGGGGTTCTGGTCCGGCGCCGCGGGCAGGACTAGCCAAGCTCCTTGGCCATGACCCGCATGGCGCGGCTGCGCCCAGGACGCAGAGCGCCCGAGAACATCTTGCCGCCAATGTCCGTAAAGCCCCAGCGCTGATAGGCGGCGATGGCCCACTCGGCGTGTTCCATCACGTCGAGCCAGACATAGCTGCAGCCTTCGGCCCTCGCCTGCGTCTCTGCAGCTTCAAGCAGCTTCTTGCCGACACCACCGCGCCGCGCGCCAGGCAGCAGGTAGATGCGCGGTATCTCAGCCCCGCCGTCACGGCTGTTGATCGGCTCGCGCGAGCCCACGAACATCGTGAGGAAGCCGATGCCCGCGCTTTCCTGGCGCGCAATCCACACCCGCGCCTCAGGCCGCGCCAGGGTCGCCACCATCGCATGCTCGCCAAACGTCTTCAGCTGGTGGAAGAAGCCGACGGCGTCATCCCAATCGTCATGGTAGGCGGCCGCATAAGCGGCAGGCCCGATGATGCCGAGGTCAGGGGCGTCGGCTTCCGTCGCGCGGGTGATCGAGAACTCGCTCACGCCACCTTCACCATCGCCGCGCTCTCGGGCAGCTCCTTGGCGAACGCGCGCTGGTAGAACTCCGCAATCGCAGGGCGCTCGAGCTCGTCGCACTTGTTCACAAAGGTCATGCGGAAGGCGAGGCCGATGTCGCCGAAGATCAGCGTGTTCTCGCCCCAGGTGATCACGGTCCGCGGGCTCATCACGGTCGAGATGTCGCCAGCGATGAAGGCGTTCCGCGTCATGTCCGCCACGCGCACCATCTTGGAGACGGTCGCCTTGTCGAGATCCGGCACCTTGGCGGAGACGATCTCCACTTCCGCATCGTGCTCGAGATAGTTCAGCGTCGTCACCACCGACCAGCGGTCGAGCTGACCCTGGTTGAGCTGCTGCGTGCCGTGATAGAGGCCCGTCGTGTCGCCAAGGCCGACCGTGTTCGTCGTCGCGAACAGGCGGAACCACGGGTGTGGCTTCATCACGCGGTTCTGGTCGAGCAGCGTCAGCTGGCCCGATGCTTCGAGAATACGCTGGATGACGAACATCACGTCCGGACGGCCTGCGTCGTATTCGTCGAACACGAGTGCGATCGGCCGCTGCAGCGCCCAAGGAAGGATGCCTTCCCGGAATTCGGTGATCTGCTTGCCGTCCTTCAGGACGATCGCGTCCTTGCCGACGAGATCGATGCGCGACACGTGGCTGTCGAGGTTGATCCGGATCAGCGGCCAGTTCAGCCGGGCCGCCACCTGCTCGATATGGGTCGACTTGCCCGTGCCGTGATAGCCCTGGATCATCACCCGGCGATTGTACTTGAAGCCGGCGAGGATCGCCCGCGTGGTCTGCCCGTCGAACTGATAGGCCGGGTCGAAGTCCGGCACATAGGCAGACTTCTCCGCGAAGGCCGGAACCTTCCAGTCGAGATCGATTCCAAAAGTCTTCTTCGCGTCCAGCTCTTTCGTGGGCGCGAGCGGGATGAGGGCGTCGGAAGCGTCAGTCACGGCCATGGGAGGAAAATCTCTCGTATCCAGACTTCGGATATAGTCGCTCCCGCGGACACATTGCAACGCAGCACGTAAGCGGCGTTTCGCGCCGATGTCCGACGAATCTCCCTGCAATTCACGAAAATCACCCTTTCGGGCGATTGCGCGGACACGCCTGAGCCCGCTTCATGGGGCGACGGCATCGCGCTGGAGAAACCGGATATGGCCAAGGTCATCGGAGTTGGCGGCATCTTCTTCAAGTCGAGGGACCCGGCCGCCCTCCTCACCTGGTACCGGGACGTTCTCGGTCTTCAGGTCCATGACTGGGGCGGCGTGTTCATGACGCCCGACGCCATGGCGGCACACCCAGGCGCCGGCACGGTCTTCGCCCCCTTCAAGCAGGACACGACCTACTTCGAGCCCTCGACAAAGGACTTCATGATCAACCTCGCGGTCGATGACCTCGATGGCATCCTCGCCAGCTGTGCAAAACACGGGGTCGAAGCGAAGGTCCTGCCGCCGGAACCGAACGGCAGGTTCGCCCACGTCAGCGACCCCGAAGGCACGCGGATTGAGTTGTGGGAGCCAAAGCCAATGGGATGAGCGGTCAGGCCAGCGCCGCGGCGACCACCACGTCGCGGCCATCCAGCTCGCGCATTTCACATCGGACATGAGAACCGGGAGGGAACTCCCACAGCTCCGTATCGGGGGCGACTTCGTCCGGCGCGATCAGCTCGAATGCGAAATCGACTGGCACGCCCCTGACAGGCAGCCAGACATTGTCCCGGTTCAGCAGGCGCACATGTATGGTGAGATATTCCATCGCCATCAGATTCACCCAGCCGCCAGCATTCGCCAGGGGCCGCAGCACGGGCCAGGCTTCGGCCCGAAGGCTCAGCCAGTTGCGTTTCTTGCCCATGCGCCCAGGCGGATCGGAAGCTTCCGTTGCGGTATGCGCCGGCCAGAGATGGTGTTCCTCGCAGGGGCGATCGAGGAAGGCACGGAACGCGTGCATGCCGGACATGGTGACGTCGATCTGGAGCCAGCCCGACGGGTCGCCGCTGAACGCGATCACCCCAGAGGCTCCGTCCGCAACAAACGCGGCCTGCGCCGCGTGCGTCGCATAGCTGATGACGGACAGGCGGATAACAGGACCCACAGGCTCGTCCACCCGCCAGTCCGGCGTACGGGGGACCTCGGAGACCAGCGAGTCGATCAGAAAAGGAACTTCGCTCGCCGGGTCCAGCCCCGTCTCAGCGTTGAAAAGGTCGAAGAAGCAAGGCGGCCAGTGCGGCGCCCCGCTCAAGCCAGCCCGCTCGACTTCAGCGCCTTGAACGCGCGGATCACCACATGCAGGCGATGCTCCATCGAACGGTCGCCGCCGTTGGAATCCGGGTGGTACTGCTTCACCAGCACGCTGTATCGCTCCCGCACGGTGGCAGGCTGGGCGTTGTGCGGCAGGCCCATCTCGTCGAGCGCGCGCGTCTGCAAGCGCGTGCGGCCGCGCGCCGCCGCCGCCGCTTCGTCGCCGCCCTGCCCGACATGGCCGTTGTAGAGCCAGTTCTTCGCGCCACGCCAACCGCGCGGGTTGTTCATCCTGGCGGCCCTGCCCTCGGCGCCGATCGGACCGCCGCCCATGCGCCAGGTCGGCTTGTGGCCGTGGCCAGCGGATGCCTGGAACGCGGTAATCTCGTCCTCGGTCATGCCTTCGAAGAAATCGAAGTTCTCGTTGTATTCGGAAGCGTGGCGCTGGCAGAACCAGTGATGGTCCTCTGCGGCAGCTTCCTGGCCCGGAATCTGGACCACGCGGGCGGAAAACGGCTTGGGCGCCTTGCACAGGCCCAGTTCGTCACAACCTTTGTGCTCGCAGCGACGCACGTACGCGCCCGCCTTCCGGCGTCCCCCCGGAGGGTTGACGCGGACATCGACGAACTTGACGCGGTAGCTCCGCATGTAGTCTTCCGCAGCGGACATGGCTCTTATCTTGGAATGGGTTCGTTAATGCCGCAAGAATTGACATCCCGCATAGAGCGCATGCGAG
>CAIKXW010000161.1 GCA_903831485.1 uncultured Alphaproteobacteria bacterium
GCTGTGGAAGAACCAGCGCACGCGGTGGATCAAGGGCCACATGCAGACCTGGCTGGTCCTCAATCGGCATCCCCTGCGCGCCATGCGAGACATCGGATTCGCTCGCTACATGTCAACGCATGTGACGCTTGGCGGCGGCATGGTCGCCGCCCTGCTCCATGGGCCGCTTTATGTGTGGATTGCCGCCGACCTGTTCGACTTCCGGAACATCGAGGCGTGGCACTGGATCATGTTCTGGCCTGGCTATCTCAGCGCGGTCGCCGCGGCTCTGGCCTCGCGCTCGACGCATGCCAAGCTCTCGACGATCATGGCGATGCCGCTTTACTGGCCAATGCAATCTTGGACGACGATCACCGCGTTATACGAAATGTACTTCAGGCCGCACTTCTGGTCCAAGACCCAACATGGGCTTACGACCTCGCGACCGGTGATGTCGGACGTCGGACGGGGACGTCACGAACAACCCGCTGAAAGTGAGGCGCAACTGAGCCTCCCCTTCCTTCACGAGGCGCGATAATTCGTCCCGGGCCGTCGTGCTGCTGGATACTTGTCCGGCGTGCGTCACCACGGCATTGCTGGGCACATGGACTGGGCCATCACCATAGTAGCCATCGTCGTGTTCGGCGGGCTCACCGTGTTCGCCGGATGGAAATCCGGGCGGCCGCGCAAGGACAGCCTGAAGGTGCAGTGGGTGTCGTGGCCACTCGTCACCATGCTCGCAGCGACGGCGGCGATTTTCGCGATCATCCACGTCGTGGGCCTGCTGGGCTTCGAGACCGGCGGCAACACGCTGCGCGGGTATGGTCCCTGAACTTGCGCGTGCTTGACCGGGCCGGGGGCCGGGCTTAGCCCTGATGACAGGAAACGCGAACGTCACCGGGAGACAGTCATGGCCGACATCGAGGCATTCCGCACCGAAACCCGCGCCTGGCTTGAGGCCAATTGCCCGGCTTCGATGCGGACCCCACAAGTCGAGGAAGAAGTCGTCTGGGGCGGGCGCAACCAGAAGTTCGTCAACCCTGACTCCAAGGTGTGGCTTGATCGCATGGCCGCCAAGGGGTGGACGGCGCCGACCTGGCCGAAAGCATATGGCGGTGGCGGGCTGTCGAATGCCGAAGCCATCGTGCTCGACAAGGAGCTGAAGCGGATCAACGCGCGCGCGCCGCTGGCGTCGTTCGGCGTCTGGATGCTGGGGCCGGTGCTTCTGGAGTACGCTACCGAAGAGCAGAAGCAGCGCTTCCTGCCGGACATCGTGGCGGGCAAGACGCGCTGGTGCCAGGGCTATTCGGAACCGGGCGCTGGCTCCGACCTCGCGTCGCTGCAGACCAAGTGCGAGGACAAGGGCGATCACTGGCTGATCAACGGTTCGAAGATCTGGACGTCGTATGCAAACTACGCGGACTGGATCTTCTGCCTCGTCCGCACTGACTTCACGAAAAAGCACGAAGGTGTCTCGTTTGTCCTGTTCGACATGACAAGCCCCGGCGTCGAGACACGTCCGATCCTGCTGATCTCGGGTTCATCACCCTTCTGCGAGACGTTCTTCACCGACGTGAAGGCGCCGAAGGCGCAGATGGTCGGCGTGCCGGGCAAGGGCTGGGACATCGCCAAGCGCCTGCTGCAGTATGAGCGCCAGAACATTTCCGCGACCGGGTTCGGATCGGATCGAAATTCCGGGCCGACGCTGGCGGATATCGCCAAGAAGTATGTCGGCACGAAGGACGGGATCCTTGCCGACGGCGACCTGCGAAGCCGCATCACCCGCTCGATGATGTACGAGCAGGCCTTCGGGCTGACGATCCAGCGCAACACCGAGATGGCCAAGGCCGGCGCCGATGTTGGCCCGGCGACGTCGATCATCAAGTACGCGGCAGCCAAGATGAACCAGACCAAGACCGAGCTGCAGGTCGAGGCGATGGGCTATCAGGGACTTGGGTGGGACGGCGAAGGGTTCAAGCCCGGCGAGATCATGTCCACGCGCGCCATGCTGCGCGCCAAGGGAAACTCGATTGAGGGCGGCACGTCTGAGGTGAACCTCAATGTGGTTGCCAAGCGCGTGCTGGGCCTGCGGGACCATCAGTAGGCAGACCGGTTTCTTCCCAATCTGACGTGGAAGTAAGGTGGCGCCTCCTCGTGCGCGCATTTCAAGACAGGCTTTCACCCGCCAGGCGAATTCGGAACTCGTTGCGTTAACGATCTCTTTTCGGGTGAAATTCGCGTGCTAGGGTCGTCGCTTCTCTCGGTGACCCCGCACATGACCGTCGTCTTCGTTTCGTATGCCCGTCAGGACCGCGACATGGCCCTGAAGCTGGCTGATCGCCTGCGCAAGGCGGCGCCCGCAGGCATGGAGATCACGATCGACGAAGCAGCAGACGGTGAACTGGCCAATACAGCCAGCGACTCCTACCGGCTTCCGTATGTGGGACGGCGACTGAGGAATGCAAACGCGGTCGTTCCGGTCCTGACGCGATCCTACGCGGAATCAGATCCGTGCTGGCTCGAACTTTCCGCCTCGCTGATGATGGAGAAGGTCGTTCCCATCAGCCTTGACCCCGGGCTGTCGCCCGCGGGCATCAGCTCGATGGTGGCGAATCAGGACGTCATGTCGATAGCACCCGGCTGGTTCAACAAGGAGCCAGGCGAGGTCGAGGCTTTTGAGACCGCCAAGTTCGAGATGTTCGTTCGCGACTTGGCGGCCGAGACCGCGCGGCATACGCCGTTCAGCGACTGGCAGCCTGCCGAACCCAGGGAGGTCCGCGCGCTGGCCGGATCACTTGCCAATGCGCTTCGGCCGCGGCTGTTCCGCCATACAGGTCTCGCCTGGTCGCCGGGAAGTCTTTCTGTCGTGCAGAAGGAGCGGTTTTTCGCGGCGATCGAGTCGATGACAATCGCCACGGGCGATGGCGCCTGGGACGTGGCGCGCCGCAGGGCGCTGAAGGCAATGGCCGCCGAGCCCACGCAGCCACGCGTGAGAGCCGAA
>CAIKXW010000162.1 GCA_903831485.1 uncultured Alphaproteobacteria bacterium
GGTGGGTAATCGCGGCGATGCGGGCGGGATCGACGATGCGCATGAGCAGTTCGTCTGTGCAGAGGTTCATCGAGACGATGCGCTGGGGCTGGGCGTGGGCAGGTAGAATCGCGGCGCAGAGAGCCAGCGCGAGGGCGAGCGCCCCAGCGATCGATGTCCCTCTGCGCCGCTGGATGCTCACTTGCTTGCCTCGTCGCGGAAGCGGAGGCCGATATAGAGGGCCTGCGGGGCGGCGTTGTAGCCGATGACTTCCTGGTAGGACTCGTCCGTGAGGTTCTCGATGCGGGTGTAGAATTCGAACTCGTCGTTGACCTCCCACGACGCGCCGAGGCGGATCAGCGTGTAGGGATCGAGTTCCGCGCGCAGGAAGGTGGCGAAGTCGGTGTCGATATTCTCGCCGACATGGGTGACGCCGAGATTGATCTGGAACGGGCCTCCGAGAACATCCCAGCTTGCGTCAAGCGACGCTTGCTCCTTCGGGCGGCGGATCTCGATGCCGGCAGGTTCGGTGGCGTCGAGCTGGCTGTAGGCGCCGTAGACCGACAGGCCTTCCATTGGCGTCGCAGAGACCGAGAGCTCCCAGCCTGAGCGGTCCGAGTCGCTGGTGCTGTTGCGCGGCGTGGTCTGGAAGTTGGGAAGGAAGTCGGTGAAGATCTCGTTCTCGAGGTCCGCCTCGAAATAGGTCATGTCGAGAACCAGCGCGTCCTCGAAGAAGGACTGTTCGACGCCGAAATCCCAGCCGACGGATTCTTCCGGCACGAGGTCTGCGTTGCCGATGAAGGTTGCCGGGATGAAGCCGAACTGTTCGATGAAGGTCGGCGCGGTGACGCCGGTGCCGTAGGACGTGTGAAGGCGCGTGCCAGTGTTGGGGATCTGCCAGGCGGCGGAGAAGCTGTAGGTGTCAGCGTCCCGGAACTGATCATTCTCGTCGTGGCGGATGGTGGCGGAGAGATAGAGCTGCTGGGCGATTTCGTTGCGGTATTGCAGGCCGATGGTGCCGACTGTGCGCGATTCATCGCGGCTGATCAGCGGGTCCATGTAGGTCTCTTCCTCATGCTCGGCAAAGCCGGTGACGAAGTGAGCGAGATTGTCGTCGCCGAAGCGGACGGTGGAGACGATGCCAAGGCGGAAGCGCGTGGAGTCCGAGCCGGTCTGGTAGAGCGGAATTGCGAGAAGGTCGGCGGGCGATGGCGCGGGCGGGCCGACGAGGAAGGGGAAATCGGTGAGCCGGCTGCGGCGGCTTTCGTCGACATGGCTCGCGGAAAGGGTGGTTTCCCAAGCGCCATCCCAGGGGTCGAGGACCGCGGAGGCGCCGATGGTGAGTTGTTCGTGGCTGGTCTCGCTGGCGTCGTCATAGGTCTGGCCGGAGATGGGGAAACCGAAAGCCTGGCCGTCGACATCGGATTCCTTCGTGACATAGCGCGCGATGCCGGTGATGCGCACGTTCTCGTCGAGGCGCAGGCCGCCGCGGAGGTTGAGTGCGGTGATGGCGTTGCCCTCCTTGTCTCCGGGCTGGCCGCCCACCCCGACAGCGGGCGCGCCATTGGCGGTCTGGTCCGGCGAGATGTCGTAGCCTTCTGAAGTGAGGTGGTTCACCGAGATAGCGGCGTAATCGTCGCCATTGCCGATGCCGGCGCTGGCTTCGATCTCATAGGTGTCGAACGAGCCTCCTTCGATGGAGGCGGCGGCGTAGCCCTTGTCGATGTCGGTGCGCGAGACGAGGTTCACGACGCCGGCGAGGGCGTTGGAGCCGTAGAGACCGCTTTGCGGTCCGCGCAGGATTTCGATGCGGTCGACATCGCCCGTCAGCAGCGTCGAGAAGTCGGTCTCGCCCTGATCGGGGCTGGAGATGTCGATGCCGTCGATGAGGACGAGGCTGTGGTTGGCCTCGGCGCCGCGAACGCGGACCTGGGTGAGGGCGCCGGGTGCGCCGGGCTGGCTGACCGCAACGCTCGGAACCTGGCGCAGCACGTCGGGCAGGTGATTGTAGCCCTGGTCTTCGATCAGATCGCCCGAGATCACGGTGATGGTCTGGCCGACTTTCTCGGCCGGTAGGGGTGTGAGTGTACCGGTGACGATCACTGTGTCGTCGTTGGGACGGGTCTGTGCGAGGGCAGGCGCGCCAATGAGCGCAAGGCTCGCGGCGAACGTAATTCGGGAACAGTTCAGATACAGTTTCACGTTGACGTCTCCAATGTTGGAGACCGTCCACACGCGCGGCGTCATCGCCGCACGGGTGCACGGTCCAGGACGTCGCCAGGCGGAA
>CAIKXW010000163.1 GCA_903831485.1 uncultured Alphaproteobacteria bacterium
GTAAGCGTCAGCCGAAGGCCGTTGGGCCAGTTAGGCGCTAAAGTTAGCGCCATATTCCGATCGGACTTCGCCGCGGTGGGACCTGGCCCATGCCCATGGCGTCAGGTCGGCCAGTCGCAGGTTTGAGTGCCCACGCGCAAGGGCATCCAGGACGCCAGCGAGATAGGCGTGCGGATTGAGGCCGTTGAGCTTGGCCGACTGCGCCAGCGTATAGATGATCGCAGCCCGACGGCCGCCTTCGTCGGACCCGAGGAAGAGGAAGTTTTTGCGCGATATGGCGATGGTTCTCAGGGCGCGCTCAGCAGGGTTGTTGTCGATGGCGAGACGCCCGTCACCGGCGTAGCGCGAGAGGGCGTCCCAACGGTCGAGAGCATATCCCAACGCTTTGGCTGCATCGGACTTGGCTGAGATGCGCTGGCGCTTCTCCTCCATCCAGGTTTTGAACGCGGCAAGTAGCGGCGCAGCTCTTGCCTGGCGCACAGCCAGACGCTCATGGGCCGGCTTGCCGGTGATTTCGCGTTCGATGGCGTAGAGATCCTGGATCCGCAGAAGCGCCTCTTTGGCGATCGGCGATTGGCTCTTCTCGAACGCCTCGAAGAAGTGGCGCCGCGCATGCGCCATGCACGCGACATGGATGATCTTCGAGGGCGCGCCATTCTGCGGCGCACTCATCTTTTCGTAGGGCGCATAGGCGTCCGCCTGCAGATAGCCGGCAAAGTCGGCGAGATCTTCTTCCGGCCGCTCGCCCTTGCGATCGGGCGAGTAGCGGTAAAACGTCGCCGACGGGCGCAAGCCGCGCCAGGGCTCCTCATCAACCAGATAGACCCATAATCGACCCGTCGCCGTCTTGCCGGCACCGGGCGCCAGGACTTTGACCGGTGTATCGTCCGTGTGCAGCACGGGCGCGCGCATCACCTCCAGTTTGATCAGGTCGTAGATCGGCTTGGTCCACCAGGCGAGCGCGCCCATCCATTCCGCCATCGCAGCCCGCGAGACCTCAATGCCGAGACGGTTGAGCATCGCCGACTGGCGATAGAGCGGCACGCCATCGCAATACTTGGAGATCGCGATGTCGGCGATCAGGCCTGGGCCCGCCATGCCCTTGGAGATCACCAGATCCGGCGCCGGCGCCTGGACGATCTTCTCGCAGCCCCGGCAGGCGTATTTCGGGCGGACATAGCGGATCACTTTGTGCTCGACAGGGACCTTCTCGAGCACTTCGGAGACGTCCTCGCCGATTTTGACGCGTCTGCCGGGGCCACAGCAATCGCACGCCGTTTCCGGCTCCAGGACGACGATTTCGCGGGGCAGATGGGCTGGCGGCGCCTTGCGCAGCCCAGGCTTGCGCGCGGCTCGCGTTCGGCCGGCGCGCTTGGCCTTGGCCTCAGCGTCAGCCTCGCGCTCGCCCTGGGTCTCCTCAAGGTCTTCCAGCTTGAGCTCAAGCTGCTCGGTGATGCGCGCCAGCTTCTCCGAGGAGGCGCCGTAATGCTTGCGTCGCATCTGCACGATCAGCGCTTTGAGATGCTTGATCTCGACAGCGCCAGCTTCCAGCGCCGCCTGCGCCGCAAGCGCGTCCGCGCGCGCCGCATCGCGTTCGGCATCGCGCTCCTGGAGTGCCATGTCCCGATCCGCGATCGTCGCACGCGCTTCGCGCAGCGCCGCTTTCAGCGCATCGATGTCATCAGGGAGATCAGCGGCGTTGGACACGAAGCGTAATCTAACTGCTTCACTCCGCGCGCTAAATACCTATGGCCCGAGTCATTTGGCCACTTTGCCTATCGAGCCGATTCACCCGCACTGCTCAGGCATCCCGTTCGGGGGTCGGGCGGGCGCTCCAGCTCGGCATCCGCCAGTCGATCCCCTCCGCCAGCATCGCCAACTGAGCAGTTGTCAGTGAGACCACGCCGTCCTTGGCCTGGGGCCAGGTGAAGCGGCCTTTCTCCAGGCGCTTGGCGTAAAGTACCAGGCCCTGGCCATCCCAATAGAGCGATTTGACGATGTCGCCGCGCCGGCCGCGAAAGATGTAAAGCGCGCCGCCGTAGGGATCGGCCTTGAGATCGTTTTCGATCCGCGCCGCCAGGCCGTTGAAGCCCTTGCGCATATCCGTGACGCCGCACGCGATGAAGATGCGCACATGCGCCGCGAGCGTGAACATCAGACGCCAAAGACCTTCAGCACCGCGCCAAGCACACGGGCATCCACCGCCCCTTCAATACGAACCTTGGTCCCGCACGGTCTCTCGATCTCGATACGGCTCGCAGGCGGCGGGCTCGGCCGCGTCTCCACAGCCGGCGCCGCGATCTGCACCTTGACGAAGCCCGGCGGCGGCGAACTCAGCGCCTGCTTGCGCCACGTGTAATAGAGGCTGCTGGAAATGCCGTAACGACGCATCACATCGGCCGGGACCGCACCAGGCGCCATGCCCTCCTGCAGGATCGTCAGCTTCTCCGCCGGCGTCCAAACCCGCTTACGGATCGGGCGCACCTCATAAACCGCATCGCTCTTATGAGCGCTCTTGCGAGCCTCGTATGCGCCCTCGTATGACTGCTCGTCGTCCATCCAGCGGCCCCGTGCTTATCAGGCCAGCCAATCATCGCGCCGGTACGGGCCGCAAGGCGGGGTTCGGATGACGCTTAC
>CAIKXW010000164.1 GCA_903831485.1 uncultured Alphaproteobacteria bacterium
CGCTATCTCGGCATGGGCATGGATGACTACATTTCCAAGCCCATCGACGCGCGTGAACTGGCGACCCGCTATGTCCGCCTTCTCAAGGGCCGCAAGCGCGACGCTGACGCCGCCTGATCCTGCCTGCATCGCCTCCTGATGATCGGGTAGGAGGGGCCGGACGGCCCCTCCTCCCACACCACCGTACGTACGGTTCCGTATACGGCGGTTCAAGCAGCCTGATTTAGACGTCGATGCTCGGCTTGAAGGCTGACGAGGCCGAGGGAGCGGAAGAAGGCGGCGGGGTAAGCCTTGTGCATGTGCGAGGCCCCGGCGTTCCACCAGGAGCCACGCCCATTGAAAGCACTGGCAAAGGCCCGTTCCCGATCCAACCCGCGAGCCAGAAGGGATCGACCTCGGCTTCGCGGTCGCTTCCACTGCCGCCAAAGGAGGCAACGCAACTTGCGCCGCAGCCATTGATCCAGGTCCTCGAAGATGCCCCTCGTCTGTGCGAGCCGGAAGTAGTGCACCCAACCGCGCAGGATGGGGGTAAGGGTCTGGATCGTGTTAGCGAGCATGCGGCCGCGTCCTTCGCGGAACGCAGCCCTCAGCTTGTCGCGGAGCCGCGCCATGCTCTTGGCCGCCACCCTGAGGCGCGGCTTGAGATGGTTGGTCACGCTGTAGCCGAGGAAGGTTCGGTTCCAGGGTCGGTCGACGGCGCTCTTGCCGGCGTTGACCTTGAGCCGCAGACGTCGCGCCAGGAAGCTCGTGATCGAGGCCATGGTCCGCTCCCCGGCGCGTTTCGACCGCACGTAGATGTTGCAGTCGTCGGCGTACCGGCAGAACTTATGGCCGCGGCTCTCAAGCTCCTTGTCGAGATCATCGAGCAGGATGTTCGAGAGCAGAGGCGAGAGGGGCCCGCCTTGCGGCGTTCCTTCTGTCCTCGCTGTCGTCAGCCCGCCCGTCATCATCCCAGCCTGTAGGAAGCGGCGGATCACCCGCAGCACCCTTAGGTCTTCGACCTTGCGCGCCACGCGGGCCATGAGCACGTCGTGATTTACGCGGTCGAAGAATTTCTCCAGATCTATGTCCACGACGAAGCGATGGCCGGCCTCAATGTGGGATTGCGCCGCCAGCACTGCGTCATGAGCGCTCCTCTTGGGCCGGAACCCATAGGAGGAGTTGGAGAAGGTGGGGTCGAAGATCGGCGATAGAACCTGCTGGATCGCCTGCTGGATGAGCCGGTCAAGGACCGTCGGGATGCCCAATGTACGCGCCCCGCCGCCGGGCTTCGGGATGTTCACCCCGCGTACCGGCGATGGCCTGTAACGGCCTGCTAGCAGGTCTTCTCTGATGTGAGCCCAGGACGCCTTGAGGTGACCGCCCAGCCGCTCGACGGTCATCTTGTCGATGCCCGGCGCGCCTTTGTTCGCGACCACCTGTCGGTAGGCTCGCATCATGTTATCTCGGCTAACGATTAGCTCCATCAGCCGCATCGACGTCTCCGGGTCTCAGATCCTCGTCCTGCCGCTGGATTTGACGCGCCCGGAGTGATCTCCCGCAGCTTCCGGCTGCAGTCCTCCATCCTGGCTTTGGGGATGTCTCCCCTCATTTGCAGCGTCTCCATCTCCATCGAAAGACTGGCTTGTCTCCGGTGCTACGTGTTCGGCCCTTCATCGGTTGGTCCGACTACTACGGCCTCTGCTGACTTCCCTCGCCCCATCCCAGCGACTTACATCGCTGGTTTGCCCGAAGGCGAGACGAGGGACATCCCAGGGTAAGTCGCGTGACCTTCGCGCCATATGCCTGTCGCATCTACGCCCGCGCCTTCCGAGTGATATTGGGCTTTGGGTCGTTTGGCCCCCTCGCCCAGACGCGGTCGCCTCTATGCGCTTCCTGTTCGTCAGGCCGGCGCTTTGCTTACAGCTTCCTTCAGACCCCGCCTTGCGACGACGCCCTTGCTGTTCGGCTAGCGGTTCCCATCACCAGGGCCCGCAGAGGACTTTCACCTCCAAGTCTTCGGCCGGAAACCACCCCGGCCTATCAGCGCTAACGCGCCACGCGCCATGCCTGGCGCACCAAAGCGAAAGGGCGCCAGGTTTCCCTGACGCCCCTTCTCGTGTTCTGTCGATCAGTCGAGGACTACTCGATGATCTTGGCGACGACGCCAGAGCCGACGGTGCGACCGCCTTCGCGGATGGCGAAGCGCTGTTTCTCTTCGAGCGCGATCGGGGCGATCAGCGACACGACAAGTTTGATGTTGTCGCCAGGCATGACCATCTCGGTGCCGGCCGGGAGTTCAACGATGCCCGTCACGTCGGTCGTGCGGAAGTAGAACTGCGGACGGTAGTTGGCGAAGAACGGCGTGTGACGGCCACCCTCGTCCTTGTTGAGGACGTACACCTCGGCTTCGAACTTCTTGTGCGGCTTGACGGAGCCGGGCTTGCACAGCACCTGGCCGCGCTCGACCTGCTCGCGATCGATGCCGCGAACGAGGATGCCGACGTTGTCGCCAGCCTGGCCCTGATCGAG
>CAIKXW010000165.1 GCA_903831485.1 uncultured Alphaproteobacteria bacterium
GGCCAAGCAGGACCATGCCGATCACGGCGAGCCATTGGTTGTCGACGCCGAGAATGCTGGCGCCGAACAGGATGCCGCCGGCGAGGATTACGAAACCGAGGAGATAGAGAACGAAAGATGGCATGACGCCGTTCCTAGCTTGGTTTGCCGTGCAGGATCGCTTCGATGGAAATGCCTCAGCGCGGCAGGCGTTCCGTCGACTTCGGCCCACGCAGCTTGCGCATGACCCAGGTGACGGCGACGACGACCAGCAGCGCGGCGATGGCGAAGCCGATCAGCTTGAACACCACGCCGACAATCAGCGAGATCGAGAAGATGGCGGCGAGGGCGAACAGGACGAGGTAAACGATCCCCATTTGGCGACTCCCTTTGAAAACGGTCGTGCTCGGTAATGCTTGAGGAGCACAATGAGTTCCGTGGGGTGGTCAGCGGGCCTTTCGGCGCAGCAGCTTGAGGCCGGACCAGTCGGCGTCGACAGCGCAGACCTTCACGTCGACAAGGCCCATGGGGAGGCAGAGGCGGCGGATGCCGTCTTCCGTGAGATCGACGAAAAGCTTCGAGGTTTTCTTCGGCCATGACACCCAGAGGATGCCGCCCTGCGCGAGGCGGGTTTCGAGTTTCGGCAGGTCGCGGGCGAGGGCGGCTTCGTTGCTCACGAAGAAGTGGATGAAGTCGAAGCTGCCGGTGGCGGGCGCAGACTTCCTTGGCGTGATCGCGGCGTTGTCGGTGAGCTCGGCGTAGTTGGCGGGCGGGGCGATGGCGATCGCTTTCACGCCGTCCTTGAGGCCGAGCTTGGCGATGAGGCTCTTGCCGGAATAGCCGGCGGCGGGCGTGACCATCGTGGTGTCCCTCTTGTCTTCGTGTTCAGACTAACACGAAGACACGAAGGGATTCACGAAGACACCAGGCAGTCTAGGCGCGCAGCAACTCGTTGACGCTGGTCTTCGAGCGCGTTTGTGCGTCGACTTGCTTCACGATGACGGCGCAGTAGAGAGAGGGCGTCCAGTTCTGGCCCGGCATCGGCGTCGAGCCGGGGCGGTTGCCGGCGACGACGACGGAGTAGGGCGGCACTTCCCCGAAGAGCGTCTCGCCGGTGGCGCGGTTCACGATGGGTGTAGACTGGCCGAGATAGACGCCCATGCCGACGACGGAGCCTTCGCGGACGATGACGCCTTCGGCGACTTCGGAGCGGGCGCCGATGAAGCAGTTGTCCTCGATGATGACTGGGTTGGCCTGCAGCGGCTCGAGTACGCCGCCAATGCCGACGCCGCCGGAGAGGTGGCAGTGCTTCCCGATCTGGGCGCACGAGCCAACCGTGGTCCAGGTGTCGACCATCGTGCCTTCACCGACATAGGCGCCGATGTTGACGAAGGACGGCATCAGCACCGCGTCCTTCGCGATGAAGGAGCCACGGCGCACGATTGAGCCCGGTACGGCGCGGAAGCCTGCGGCGGTGAAGTCCTTGTCGGTCCAGCCTTCGAACTTCGTGGGGACCTTGTCGAAGTACGGTCCGGGCGGTTGGCCAGTGGCGCCCATGATGCGGTTGGGGTTGAGGCGGAAGGAGAGCAGCACGGCTTTCTTCAGCCACTGGTTCACGCTCCAAGCGCCTGAGGCGGATTTCTCGGCGACGCGGAGCGCGCCTGAGTCGAGTTGGGACAGGGCGGCGTTCACAGCGTCGCGGACGGCGCCGGTTGTGGACGGGGAGAGGGAGGTGCGCTCTTCCCAGGCGGCATCGATGGTTTTTTCGAGCTCGGTGGTCATGGCGTGATCTCCCGCAGGTGCAGGGGCCGATTAACGCGAGATCGCGGAAGGGCAAAGGAAATTGTCCGCGAGGACGGGGGCGCTGATCTCGCGGCTTCGCCGCGACTGCCGGGCAGGCGCCCGGCGGTCCCAGCTACCGCCCCGTGAGCCGCAGAAACCGTTCGCGGAGTTCCTTGTCGGAGCGGAAGACGCCCGAGAACTGCGTCGTGATTGTCGAGACGTTCGGGTGGTGGACGCCGCGGGTGGTCATGCATTCGTGCTTGGCGTCGATCATCACGGCGACGCCTTCGGGCTTCAGGACTTCCTGGATCGCGTTGAGGATCTGGGACGTCATCGTCTCCTGCGTCTGGAGACGCTTGGAATAGATCTCGACCACGCGGGCGATCTTCGAGATGCCGACTACGTTGTCGAGCGGCATGTAGGCGACGTACGCCTTGCCGAGGAACGGGGCCATGTGGTGTTCGCAATGGGACTCCACGTCGATGTCGCGCAGCATGACGATGTCGTCATAGCCCTTCACGTCGTCGAACGTGCGCGAGAGGTATTCGCGGGGGTCTTCACGATAGCCTTTGAACCACTCTTCATATGCGTCGACCACGCGGCCGGGGGTGTCGACCAGGCCTTCACGCTTGGGGTCGTCTCCGGCCCAGGCGATGAGGGTCCGGACAGCGTCTTCGGCCTCGTCCCGTGAGGGGCGGTTGAACGGCTCGTCGCCGGCTTTGGCCTTGCCTTTGATTTCGGCGTCCATGGCCGGTCCCTTCCGTTACTGGGGCCGGAAAACCCTCATGGTTTCCCGCCCGGGCATCACGGCGCCCTTAAAATGACTGTCCCGCCAGACCAGATTGCTCAGGCGAGGGGTTGGTGACACATAGGCGCCTGTTGCGAAAACGCCAGCCTGACGCGCGGGAATACATGGCGGAAACCCTGATTCAAACTTCCTAACGGAACGAAAAGACCCGACTTATGGACATACGTCTCTACAACACGCTGAGCCGCGAAAAGCAGGTCTTTTCGCCGGAAAACCCGCAGCGGGTGACGATGTATGTCTGCGGGCCGACGGTCTATTCCTACGCCCATATCGGCAATGCGCGGCCGCCTGTCGCATTCGACGTGCTGTTTCGCCTGCTGCGGGCGAAATACGGCGAAAGCCATGTGGTCTATGCGGCCAACATCACGGATGTGGACGACAAGATCATCGCCGCCGCGGCGGAGGCCGGACGGCCGATCGCCGAGATCACGGCGCAATTCGAGCGCATCTATCGCGAGGACATCGGCGCGCTGGGGGTGATCGAGCCGACGCATCGTCCGCATGCGACCGACTACATCGCGGGCATGGTCGAGATCATCGGCACGCTGGTCGACAAGGGCCATGCCTATCCGGGCAAGGACGGCGTGCTGTTCCACGTGCCGTCGATGGCGGATTACGGGAAGCTTTCCGGTCGCTCGCGGGACGACATGGTGGCAGGCGCGCGGGTCGAGGTTGATGCGGGGAAAAGAGACCCGGCGGACTTTGCGCTGTGGAAGGCTGCGAAGCCTGGCGAGCCGGCGGAGGCGCGCTGGCCATCGCCTTGGGGCGAGGGGCGGCCGGGCTGGCATATCGAATGCTCGGCGATGGCGAAGGCCGTGCTCGGCGAGACGATCGACATTCATGCAGGTGGTCTCGACCTGATCTTTCCGCACCATGAGAACGAGATCGCGCAGAGCGAGTGCGCGCATGGCAAGCCGATGGCGCGGTACTGGCTGCACAATGGTTTCCTGTCGATGGACTCCGAGAAGATGTCCAAGTCGCTGGGCAATGTGAAGCTGGTGCATGACCTGCTGAAGGAATGGGACGGCGAGACGCTGCGCTTTGCACTGCTTAAGGGACACTACCGGCAGCCGCTGGATTTCACCGGCGATCTGCTGAAGGAGAGCAAGTCGACGCTGAACGGACTCTATAATGCGCTGCGGCGGATGAAGGGGGCGCGGGCGGACAACACCGGCGTGCCGGATGGGGTGATCGCGGCGCTGTGCGATGATCTCAACACGCCGGATGCGCTGGCTGAACTCTCTGCGCTGGCAACGGAAGCCAACAAGGCCGATCCCGCCGACTGGCCGCGCTTCAAGGGACAGTTGCTGGCGGCCGGGGCGTTGCTGGGGCTGCTGCAGGCCGATCCGGATGACTGGGCGCGGGGTGACGCGTCCCAGGCGCAGGCGATCGACGATCGGGTGGCCGCACGGTTCGCGGCGCGCAAGGCGAAGGATTTTGCGGAGGCCGATCGCATCCGCAAGGAGCTCGCGGCGGAGGGCATCGAGATCATGGACGGCCCGGACGGCTCGACATGGAGACGCATCTGACACCGCCGGAACACGACACATCGCACCTTGGCGCCACCAGCGTTCCGACGTCGGAGGTGTTGCTGCGGGCTGTGCGCGGCGAGAGCGAGAAGGTGTCGGTGAAGCAGATTCTCGATGCACTGGATGCGCGCTCGTTCGGTCTGGCTGTGCTGCTGTTTTCGCTGCCGTCCATCGTGCCGATGCCGCCGGGCGTGCCCACGGTTGTCGGGATCATCCTGCTGATCGTGGCCGTGCAGATGGTGATCGGACGCGAGGATTTGTGGTTGCCGGGCATCCTTTCGAAACGCGAGTTCGACCGGAAAGCGATCGTCGGCGCTTTCGAGGGGCTAGCGCCGCGCTTGCAGACGATCGAGCGGGTGATGAAGCCGCGCCTGCTGTTCCTGACAGGACGGGCGGGTGCGGTTTTCATCGGCGTCATCGTCCTGATCATGGCGATCGTGCTAATCCTGCCGCTGCCCCCGGGCGGGAATTTTCCGCCGGCGCTGGCGTGCGCGGTGCTGGGTATGGGTCTAGCGCAGCGCGACGGGGCGATCGTCGCTGTCGGGCTGGTGGTTTCCGTTGTTGCGCTTCTCGCGGTTTCGTTTGTGACATTGGTATTCATCCAGCAGCTGCCGGCGATGCTGGACTGGCTGGCGGGGCTTGTCGGGCTTCGACAGGGCGCCCCGTGATGTTGGCCTGCTACATGCCGGCTGTTTGACGGCGGGGCGGCGCGGTCTATGCTCGATTACTAGGGCGGGTTGTTCGGGAAGGGCATGCTCATGAAGCTTGCGCAGACACTATTGGCCGGGATCATGCTGCTCGCGATGGCGGCGTGCTCGACAACCGTGATCAACACGGGCGGGCCGCGTCCGCCGCAGGGGCCGGGGCCGGCCGGCACGAATTTCGGATTCTGGGATCGCGACGCTGAGGGCGCGGTCGACCAGGACTTCCGCCGCTTCATCGGGGGCAGGTGGCAGGGCGGACAGGCCGCCGAGGCGCGCAAGGTTTTCGAGGCGGACGGATTCACATGTCGGGATGGCAATCGGCCCGATGGCGCGCCGGTGCCAGAGCTGGAATGCGAGCGGGTCTATTCGGTGAATGACAACGTGCATTCATGGACGGTGAAGTTCTGGCCGAACCAGCCGCGCCCGGAAGCGCACTATGTGCGCCTGCACATGCGCGACCCCAATCGCAACTACAACGATAACGGAAATTGAGCCCGGCATGAGCTTCGTCCTCGTCCCTCACGAGACGCCCCACGAGGGGCTGAGCCGCGTGATCCGCGAACAGGTGGAGAAGCTGTCGGCCGAATGCGCCGAGGCGCAGCAGGAATCCTCGGCGTTCGCGCACAAGGCGCGGGTTCGCTGCAAGCGGATACGCGCAGCGTTGCGGCTGGCGCGGCCTCTGATGAAGGGCAAGTCGTTCGATCGCGAGAACCGCTGGTGGCGCGATCAGGCGCGGCTGCTGTCGGAGCTGCGTGACGCCGGGGCGCGGATCGAGGCGCTGGAGACTCTGCGGCCATTCCTGGTGACGCGGGTCGGCGTGGACGTGACGCGCAAGTTGGAAGAGCGTTTCCAGAAGCAACGCGGCACGGTTGAGGCAGGCGAGGCGATCGCTGTGTTCACGGCCGGGCTGGATGAGCGCGCGGATCAGCTTGTACCGCGGCTTGAGCGCGGAGAGCGCGAGCATCTGGCGGCGGCGCTGGCCGAGACATACCGCATGGCTCGCAATGCGATGCACGCGGCCCTCGACAGCGAGGAGCCGGAGCTTCTGCACGAGTGGCGCAAGCAGGCGAAGTATCACGCGCTGCAGGCAAGGTTGATGCGGCAGCAGTTTCCGGATGCGCTTGACCGACGCGTGGCCGGCGTACGCGATCTCGCGGAATTGCTGGGCGAGGTTCAGGACATCGAGGTTGTGGCGGCGGGCGTGAAGCGCTGGCGCGAGCGGCCGGCGGGCTTTCTCAACGTGCTGGATGCGAGACGCAAGTCGCTCGTGACCGGAGCGCGTGCGGCGGGCGCGGCGCTGTTCTCGGAGAAGCCGAAAGCGTGGATGAAGGAACTGGCCCCGCCGGTGATGGCTGGACAGGAGCAGGCATGATCCACCGTGTGATAGCCTGCGCCGCTGCGCTGTCGCTGAGCGCTTGCATGGTCGTCAGCATCGACGAGACGACGGTGTTCGAGCCGATCGCGTATGACGAAGCGCTGGCGAAGCAGACCGGCCAGACGATGATCGGCGAGCGTGCGTTCCAGTCCGAAGCGGACTGGAACTATGTCTGGAAAAGCCGCGCTGAGGCCGATGCTGGTTTTCCGAAGCAGGCCGCGCCTTTTGTTGAAGCGAAGATCGAGCACGGCCGGTTTGGCACGGGCGAGGGCGGGCTGGCCTACACGCTGGTGACGCGGGCAGCGCCCGCTGACGCCCTGGTGGTGCGGTGTGGGGGCAACGCGTCGACACGGCAGCGCAGCGGTTATCGCTACACGGTGGTGGCGATCCCGCATGGCGATGTGCTGCTGTTCGACTATCCCGGCTATGGCGAGACGGGTGGAACGGCGAGCCCCGAGCGATTCCAGCAGATGGCGGACGAAATCGTGCCGCTGGTGCGCGAGAAAGCGGCGGGCCGGAAGATCGTGCTGTGGGGGCACTCGCTGGGCGGACTGGTGTGTTCGGAGCTGGCGGCGCGGCTGCCGGAGACGGACGGACTGATCATCGAGACGTCGGCGCGCAACGCCCGCGAGGTCGCACAGGCGTGGACGCCCTGGTTCGCGGCGCCGTTCGTTCGGATCGAGATTGCTGAAGGGTTTGGCGACATCGACGTTGCCAATGCCCTGAAGGATTTCAAGGGGCCTGTGCTGGTGCTCGGCGGCGAGAAGGATGGCACGCTGCCGGTTCAGCTGGCCCGCTCAGTGGGCAAGGCGCTGAAGGATGAGGGCATCGCTGCGGTGTATGTCGAGTTCTTGGGCGGTGGGCATTCGGACCTGATCGTGCAGGATACGTTTGCGGATGTGGTCGCGGCGTTCTTTGCTCGGGTTTCCGCTACCTGAGCCATTCTCGGCCGAACGAAGTGAGTGCCGGGAATGCCGGTTGAGAGCTTCATGCGTAGTCTTGCGAGTTCCCGCGCTTCTACAACCGATGTTCTCGGGATGCGCCTTCGGCTTACCCGAGAATGACTCTGAGAGGCTTGATCCCC
>CAIKXW010000166.1 GCA_903831485.1 uncultured Alphaproteobacteria bacterium
CCGGCCAAATCTCTAGCCCCAATAATCAAGTTCGTGAGCCCCGAATCCCCCACACCGGTCCGAGGCAAAAATTGATGTGAAATCAACCGCGTGAATACGGGTGGCGACTGGGTCGTGTGCCGCGCGGGCTGACTAGCACGCACCGAGCCTTCGTGACAACTCAAGGAAATTGGCTTTTTCCGCTGCAAACACGGGCGTTTCGTCGCGGCGCGGCAGAAGCAAAAACGGGCGCCTGCCCCGCACCGGAGTCATTCTCGGATAAGCCGGAGGCGCACCACCAGAATCACCGCGCCACGAGCAGTGGGAACCGTCAGGTTTCCACATGCGCGGCAACCGGGATTCCCGGCATTTTCTCCGGTCGACCCCGAATGACTTCTTGGCTCAGCTAACTTGCGGCCCGAGGCTTCCCTCCGTACCTCAGTGAGCACTCACACAAGCACGAGCCCCCCCGCATGACCTCTCTCTTCTCCCCCCTCACCCTCGCCCATGGCCCGGCGTGGAAGAACCGGTTCATGCTCGCCCCGCTGACCAACACGCAGAGCCACCCCGACGGCGTGCTGTCGGACGTGGAGTACAACTGGTTGACGCTGCGGGCGAAAGGCGGCTTTGGCCTCACGATGACATGCGCCGCCCACGTGCAGGCGGTCGGCCAGGGCTTCCCGGAGCAGCTCGGCGCTTTCGACGACAAGCACCTCGAAGGCCTCGCGCGCCTCGCCGCAGGCATCAAGGCGCACGGCTCGGTTTCGTCGCTGCAGATCCACCACGCGGGCAACCGGTCGCCCAAGGAACTGGTCGGAACGCCCGTCTGCCCATCGGATGATACAAAAACAGGCGCGCGCGCACTGACGCTCGCAGAAGTGGAAGCCCTGCGCGAGGCCTACATCGCCGCCGCCGTCCGCGCCGAAAAGGCCGGCTTCGACGGCGTCGAGATCCACGGCGCCCATGGCTACATCCTCGCGCAATTCCTCTCGGCCGAGATCAACCATCGCGAAGACCGCTATGGCGGCAGCCTCGAGAACCGCGCGCGCATCATCATGGAAATCATCGACGGCATCCGCGCCAGCACCAAGGCAGACTTCCAGCTCGGCCTGCGGCTCTCGCCTGAGCGCTTCGGCCTCAAGCTCGCGGAGATCCGCGACGTCGCCGCCGAAATCCTGCGCGATCAGAAGATCGACTTCCTCGACATGTCGCTCTGGGACGTCGCGAAGGAGCCCAACGAGGACGAGCACAAGGGCCGCACGCTGATGAGCGCCTTCACCGACCTGCCGCGCGGCCAGGTGCGGCTCGGCGCCGCCGGAAAGGTGATGACGGGCAAGGACGCGGCGGGCGTTCTCGATGCGGGCTGCGACTATGTCGTCGTCGGACGGGGCGCCATCCTCCGCCACGACTTCCCGAAGCGCGTGCAGGCCGACGCCAACTACATCTCGCCGCCGACGCCGGTCACCATCCAGCACCTGCTCGACGAAGGCCTCTCCCCTGCGTTCGTGCAGTACATGCGCCAGTGGCCGAACTTTGTGGAAGCAGAAGCGACGGCGGCGTAGCGCGTCACGCACAAAACAAACCGGCCGGACTCAGATGAGCCCGGCCGGGTTAGTCACTAGGCAAAGTTTCGCGATTCAGCTGAGCTAGCGGCTGCGTCCGCGCTGCATCTGCTCCATCGCCGCGCCGAGTTCCTGCATCGACAGGCCGCCGTCCTTGTCAGCGTCGATCGCGGCGAAGTTCGCCTTGAACTGCTGGTGCACGGGCGCGATGCCATCGCTGGTCACGTTCTGCGCGCCCTCTTCGCTGTCGGTGCGCAGTTCGGATTCCTGCAGCTTCCCGTCGCGGTTGTCGTCCGCCATGGTCAGCAGCTGGGTTTGCTGCAAGGCCGCCTGCAGGTCGTCGCGCGGGTTGGCCGCGGTCTCGTCCTTCCAGCGGAACTGCACGGCGGTGAACAGCATCTCCTGGAACGACTGGTCGCCCCAGAAGATCTTCTTAGCGGGATTCGTGAACGGCTTGGTGTTCTCGTAGCCCAGCGCCTTGTTGTTCGCCGAGTTGTCGTACCAGTAGTCGGCGACAAGCTTCGTGCCGGCCGGGATCTCGATCAGGTCCTTGAAGATGTAGTCGCGCTGCCAGTTGAAGTCGTAGTGCGGCATGTTGAGGAGGATCTCCTCCTTGCCGTCCGGATAGATCGCCGTGAGCTTCGAGGCATAACCGCGATAGTGCGCGTGCACCTGGGCGGCATAGATCTGCGCGTCGGCCGGGAACAGCACATAGGCAGTCTCGTGGTGACGCGCCGTGTTGGCTGCGATCTCGATCGAGGGATCGGCGATCACCACCTGCCGCTTCATCATCTCAGGCGCTTCGTCCTGGAAGTAGAAGGCGATCTTCGACTTGTCGGTGAAGGCCTTGCCGATCGGCGTGTAATGCATCTGGAACGAGATCGCCCCGCCCGCCGGAATCCAGGTCGCCCAGTTGTCCGGCGCCAGGTTCGACTCGTTCCCGACAGCGTAGCCGCCCATCGAGATTTCCCAGTCGAAGCCGCGGCCATTCGCCGGCAGTTTCGGCATCCAGCCAGCGAGGATATGGTGCACGCCCTGGCGGTCGCCCGGCTTGAACGTCGTCGCCTTCAGCCACTTGCCTTCGGCAAGCGGGCTCTTGATCGCCGGGATCTGGTAATCGACCACGCCGGCCGCTGGCACGTCGTAGGCCGGGATATCGACGATCAGGTCCGGCTCGCCGAGCGGCCAGTCGGGACGCCCCGCAACGCCCTTCACCAGCGGATCCTCGCCGCCTTCGGCGATATCGCTCGGCGCGCCCGCTTCGATCCAGTGGACCAGCGTCTTGGTTTCTTCGGCGGACAGGTTCTCGTTCTTCAGGAAGGCCCGATAGTGATTGTCCGCGTCGAACGGAGGCATCCGGTCACGGCGGATCGCTTCGCGGATCATAGGCGCGAACGTCTTGACCTGCTGGTAGTTTGTCATGTGCCACGGCGCGATGCCGTTAGGCTGGTGGCAGTCGACGCACTTATCCATCAGGATCGGCACGACGTCGTTGGAATAGGAGATCTTGGCGAACTCAGCTTCCTTGCCGCGATCGGCGAAGACAAGCTTCGTGCCCTTGCTGGCCATCACCTCAGCGGCGGCCGGAACCTTGCCCGCAACAACGTCTGAGAGCGCCGTTTCGATGGTGTCGGCCGGGCCGTGATAGACGATCTCGAAATTCTTCTTCGGATCGACGATCACCGCCTCGCCCGCATAGGTGAAGCCCAGCGAGTTGCCGATCAGCTGGTACTCGTCGTCGAGGATCGGGATGGTGAGACCGTTGGCCTTCGCTTCGGCCGCGATGCTCGCACGATCATCCGCGTCGGCGGAGTTGATCATGTGGAAGACCACGTTCGGGTTCTTCGCCGCTAGGTCCTGGATCGTCTTGGCCGCCGCCAGCGCGCCGGCGTCGCCATTGACGTGCGACACCAGAACCACAGCCGGGGTGATCGTGTCGTACTTCAGGATGTGGCCCATGCCGGTCTGGTCGACCAGCATGTAGTCGTCGACCTTGGATCCGACGAGCTTGGCGGATGTCTCGCTGGCCGAGCAGGCGGCGAGGATGATGGCGGATACGCTCGCGAGTAGTGCGACCGCTCCGATCTTGTTTTTCTGCATGACGGCGTGGTCTCCCTGGGAACCCGATTCCGGGTAAAACTACTCCTGATTGACAGTGTCAACAATCGGCTGACCTAGGGGCGCCCGCATTTAAATTACGGGCAATCTTGGGCGCGGTGTCAGCGCGGCGGGAGCGCGACCGCCTTGCCCTCCTCGCGCGGGTCCGCTCCGCCGACGAGGCCCTTCGGCGTGACCAGGATCGCATGTGTACCGCTGTAGTGCGCATCCAGCGAAACGCGCCAGCCCAGCCCGGACAGCGCATCCGACATCGCTTTCGGCATGCGGTCCGCCTCCACCGAAATCTCCGGCGTGCGGGCGAACACCATGGCCGTCCCCACCGCCTCCTGCGGCGTCTGTTTCCAGTCGAGCACGCCGATGATCGTGCGCGACACCGACGCGATGATCGTGCTGCCGCCCATTGATCCCGCCACCATCACAAGCTCGCCGTCTTTGTCCGTGATGATCGCTGGCGACATCGACGAACGCGGCGCCTTGCGCGGCGCCACGGCGTTCGCGACCGGCTTGCCGTCGATCACAGGCTCCAGCGAGAAATCGGTAAGTTCATTGTTGAGCCAGAAGCCGCCCGCCATGCGATGCGCGCCGTACTCGGACTCGATCGTCGCCGTCAGCGACACGGCGTTCCCTTCGTGATCGACAATGGAGAGATGCGTCGTGCCATGCTCCTGCATCGCCGCGCTGCCCCACTTCTTGCGCAGCGCCTCGCCCGCAGGCGCGCCCACCGGAACCGCCGGCGGCGCCTTGGACAGATCGATCAGCTTCGCGCGGGCATCGAGATAGGCCGGTGCGACCAGTTCTTTCGTCGGCGCCTGCACGAAGCGGTCGTCCGCCATGTAGTGGTCGCGGTCGACATAGGAGAGCCGGCTCGCCCACACATAAGCCGCCCAATCCTTCACGTCGGTCGGACCAACCGGCTGCGGCCGCGCCCGCTCGTAGAGGCCAAGGATCGACAGCATCGCATTCGCCGAACTTGGGGAGGGCATCGTGCAGACGCGATAGACGCGAAACGCCCCGCACAGCGGATCGAGCTTCCGCGGCGCATAGGCCTGCAGGTCCGCCACGCCAAGCGTCCCCGCACGCGGCTGTCTCTGGGCCGCCGCCACGATGGCGTCCGCGATCGGCCCATGCGTCAGCGCCTTCGGTCCATCCGCTGCAATGGCGCGCAGCGACTGGGCGTAGAGCGGGTTCCTCAGAACATGGCCCTGCGGCCAGGGCTTGCCCGACGCATCGAGATAGATCGACCTCGCCTGCGCATCCGCCTCGAAGATCGCCTTGTTGTTGAGCAGGCTGCGGCTCAGCCGCGGCCCGACGACAAACCCATCCTCGGCCAGCTTGATCGCAGGTTCGAACAGCGTCGCCCACGGCAGCTTGCCGTGCTCAGCGTGCGCCATCTTCAGCATCGGGACCAGCGCCGGGGTGCCGATCGACTTGCCGCTCGCCTGCGCCAGCTCGAACGGCAGAGGCTTGCCGTCGACGAGGAACATGTCCGGCGTCGCACCCGCAGGCGCCCACTCCCGCCCGTCGAATGCGTCGATCGCTTCGTCGCTTGCCCGGTAGTGGATCAGGAATCCGCCGCCGCCAACGCCGGACGATTCCGGCTCGACCAGCCCAAGCGTCAACTCGACTGCAATCGCTGCATCAATTGCGCTGCCGCCCCGGCGCAACATTTCCAGTCCCGCCTCGACCGCCAGCGGATCGGCCGCCGCCACCATCGCCTCGCCGCGAGGCGCTTCGCCCTGCGGCGCTGCATTGGTGCAACCGGCGCAGAGCGATAGCGCCACAACTCCGGCAACCAGCATTTTCATTTTAAGCGACAAGCGGTTCTCCCCGAATACGAACGGCGCCAGCTTTCACTTCTGACCCCGCTTATCAAGCCGAACTCACGCTGCCATCAGCGGCGCCGCTTCGCCGGCAGACCGCGACGCCTTCACCTGCCGCCAGATCTCGATGCCCAGGGTGATCGCAGAGACGAGCGCCCAGATGCCCAAACCCACGAGCAGCACGCTGTCCATAAGGCGGATTGCGCGCTCGAGCTCTTCGGGGCTCGTGCCCGGCCGGGGCTCGACAATGACGAACGGCCGCCCCTGGAACAGCACCCACACCACTGCGAGCGCCCCTGCATGGCCGACAATGCTCATCGCCGACCCGAGCCGGTTCCAAGCCGGACGCACCATGTCGTGCAGATGCCCAGCCGCAGACAGAAGCGCCAACACAAGGATCGGCCAGTAGACCGCGCTCCACGCCGGTGACAGCACGATCGACACGGATGCTCCGTCGCGCAGCGGCAGCTCGTTCGGGAACGGCACGAATTTCAGCCAGACGAGAATGAACAGCACGTCGAAGAACAGCGACACGCCCGATTCAAACAGCGAGCGCGGCTTGCGGATGTTGTCGCGCGGCAGCGACTTCGGATCCCAGCGGTTCTCCAACAGCTTCACCGGGTCGCCCCAACGCTCCACAGCGATGAACACCAGCGTCACCGCGGCGAACGCCATCAAGCCGAGCCCTAGCAGATTGTCTAGCCGCGCCAGCACCGCCTGGATCGGACGATCAGTGCCTAACGCGCGCAGCGCCGTGAGCACCAGGAAGACGGCAGCCACGAGGCCCAACGCCGTGCGCTGCGTCGGCCAGAACCAGGGATAGAGCACCGGACCGACCAACTGCATCCGCCCCTCATAGCGCGCCGCGACCACAGGCGGCGCACCAAACGCCTTCAGCACCGCGGCGATCTCGTCCGCGCTCGCCGCGCGACCAAGCCGCTCCTCGGTCCCCTCGATCTTCGCACGCAACGCCTCGCGCAGCTCAGCCGTCACATCCAGCACCCCCTCGCGCGGCAGATGCCGCTCGACCGATGCAAGATAGCGCGACACGAGATCATGCTCGCCAGGCGGACCCGCGATTCGCTCGGCCACGCGGACCGGATCGCCTTCCGCCGCGAGCATGTCGGCGATCTCGGCCTCGGTCGCCTTCTCGCCCTTCGCCTTCTCCATCGCGTCCTTGCGCGCTTTCAGCGTCGCATAGAGCGCGCCCGCAACTTCCATGCGGCGCGCGGCCGGCAGATGGCGCTCGACCTTTTTCACATAGTCCCAGATCGGGTTCATGACCCAACTCCCTTGAGTATGCTTGAGAGCGACGCGTTCATCGCGCGCCATTCGCCTGCCAGCTGCGCCAGCGCCGCCGCGCCATCATCCGAGAGCCGGTAGAATCGCTTCTGGCGCTTTGCATCCTCGCGCCATTCGGAGGTCAGCAGGCCCTGCGTCTCGAGCCGGCGGAGCATCGGATAGAGCGCGCCTTCATCGATCTCGATTCCCAGCCCGCCCAGCTCGGTCTTCAGCGTGTAGCCGTATTTTTCCGAACGCAGCGTGCCCAGCACGGCGAGGATCAAATTCCCCCGCCGCAACTCCAGCCGGAGCGCCTCAATGATATCCGCCGAAACCGGCATCCCATGTCCCGTACAGTGTGTGTCACACAGTATGTAGCGCATAGGTAGCTGGCGCACAAGCTATTTGGCGCGGGTTCGTGTCGTCCGGGGTCAAGGCGGAGGGAGGGCGTCCAGGGCGGCCTTGCTGTTGGCGCAGCCTTTCAGGGTCTCACCCTTGTACTGCACCTCGGCTTCGAGCGGATAGACGCGGTCGCTCATGCCATCCGAGCATTGGACCTCGCGCATGGTGAGCGTGAAGGTTTGGCCGTCCGTGTCCCTTGCTGCGATGACGAGATTGCCATCCCGGAAGCTCGGCCCAGGGTTGGCCATCCGCATCTCAGGCCGATCGACACCGCTGAAGACAAGTTCGGCGAACTCGATCTCGACGCCCCAGAACGGCTCCGTGCCCAACACGCGGAGGGGCTGGGAGAGTTCAACGCCAACTTCGAGCCCGCCGACGATAGCGTGACCAGGGGGCAGCGCAGGTTTGGCTTCCGGTGCTTCGACAGTGGAAGTTTGGGAGTCGAGCGCGCGGGGCTCAACCGCCGGCTGGCAAGCAGCGAGCACCAGCGTCAGCAACCCGATCGCGGTCCGCATCTCAGGCATCCTTCGCCAGATAGCCTTCGACCGTCGCATCCACGGCAGGCCGTCCGATGCGCTTGATCTCCCAGCGCAGCTCGACGCCCGACTTCGCCTTCACCGCGGCGCGCACCTCCTCGCCCAGCCCTTCGATGTCGGCCGCCGTCGCCTCGCCAGTGTTGAGCAGAAAGTTACAATGCAGCTCGCTCACCTGCGCTCCGCCTCGCCGCGCGCCACGCATGCCCGCCTCGTCCACCAGCTTCCAGGATGAGCGCTGGTTCGGCGTGCCCGGCGGATCCGGATTCGCAAACGTCGACCCGCCCGTCTTCTCGCGGATCGGCTGCGTGGTTTCCCTACGCGCCTTCAAGGCTTCGATACGTTCGAGGATCGCCGCTGGCTCATCAGGCGTTCCTTCGAACACCGCCTCGACAAAAATCAGGTGCTCGGGCGCTTCCGTATGCCGATAGCTGAAATGGAAATCCGCATTCGAAAGCCGCACGCGCTCGCCCTTGCGCGTCAGCGCGCGCGCCTCCACCAGCACGTCCTTCGTCTCGCGCCCATAGCAGCCCGCATTCATCCGCAGCGCGCCGCCGATCGTACCAGGCACGCCCGAGAAGAACTCCATCCCGGCAATGCCCGCATTCGCCGCCGCAACCGACACGCGTGAGTCCAGCGCCGCCGCCCCGGCAGTCACGCGCAGCCCATCCGTGGCGACCTTCCCGAACGCGGGCCCCAGCCGAACGACAACGCCCGCAATCCCGCCATCGCGAACGATCACGTTGGAGGCCGCGCCCAGCACGGTCACAGGAATGATGGGATCGAGCGCTGCGAGAAAGGCTGCGAGATCGTCCTCGTCTTTCGGCAGGAACAGCGCATCCGCCGCCCCGCCGACACGAAACCATGTGAACGGCGCAAGCAGTTCGTCCGCGAGAATCTTGCCGCGGACCGGAGGAAGACGATCGAGAAAAGGGCTCATCCAAGCGATCTAGCGCGAGCCGTCGCCCGAGACCAGTACGCCTCAGCGGCAGGCGTGCTGGCCGCCAACGTCGAGATGGAAGTGGTTGGCGTGGTCCTCGTTGTAGTCGGGCCCAAGCGTCACATCGAACAGGTCGCAGGCACGCTGGCGGATCTCGCGCAGGAAGTCGCCCTTGGCGCCCCTGCCGTAGTAGTCCTCGAGCACGCTGATCTCGCGCCCGTCGGCCAGCACAAAGCCGGCAATGTCGGCAGCCTTCGCAAAGGAATGCTCAGACAGCCGGTCGACCCCGGCCACCGTTCGGCACTGGAATGTGCCGAAGGCCTTGATGTCGACAACCGGCGAGCCGAGATATTTCTCCGCCGCCGGGATCACGATGTGGCGCTCCCACATGTGCAGCCGTGCGGCGAGATCGCAGGTCATCGGTAGCTCATCCGGCGCGCCAGGGTTCGGCGTGAAGGACGCGAGCGAGGCTTTCACTTGGAGGGCTTCGCCATAGCCGCACGCGCCCTGGCTCTTCGCAGGCACCAGGTTGAACGACACGCCAGCAGCCTTCAGCGCGGCGCGGCAGGCGGCCAGATCCGTCGAGATCTTCGCACGCGTCTTGTCGTCGCCGAGCACGCCATAGCGCGTCAGATCGTCCGCGGCAGGGCGCGCATAGCTCAGTGAATTGGGCCGCGCGAATTGCGGTTGGGTCGATGTCGCCTCGGCGGTGCGCCAGTTGCCCGCCACAAGGCCACCCACCAGGGCGATAGCCAGCCCTGCGCTGGCGGCGATGATGGAATGCGACTTCTTCATGCGTCCGTATCTGCAATGACGGCGCCCGGCGCCGGAGTTTTGTCCAGAAGCATGCACGAGGTTACCGTAAGCCTAACCACGGGCCGCAGAGGATTTCAGGGCTTGTTAACCTTGACGAGCGGCGCTGTGAACCCGTCGCGCTCAGCCGCGCTTGAGATCATCCGCCAAAGCATTGGCATGCGCGGTGATATCGCCGGCGCCGAGACAGACCACCATCTCGTCATTTGTCTTGACCGCGTTGCGGACCACGGCAGGTAGTTCCGCCAGCGATCCGATCGCCTTCGCCGAGCGATGGCCATGGTTGATGAGGCCCTTCACAAGGCTCTCATGGCTGATGCCGTCGATCGGCTGCTCGCCCGCCGCATAGACCGGCGCGACATAGACTTCGTCCGCATCATTGAAGCAGGTCGAGAACTGCTCGAACAGGTCGCGTAGGCGCGTGTAGCGGTGCGGCTGCACGACGGCGATCACGCGCTTGTCGCGACCCTGCACATCACGCGCGGCGCGCAAGACGGCTGCGATCTCAACCGGGTGGTGGCCGTAGTCGTCGATGATCTTCACGCCATTCCAGTCGCCCACCGGCGTGAACCGCCGCTTGACGCCGCCGAACTTCAGCAGCGCCGCACGGATCTGTTCTTCCGTGCCGCCAAGCTCGCGCGCGACTGCAATGGCCGCCAGCGAGTTCTGCACATTGTGCCGTCCCGCCATCGGCAGCTGCAGGCCGACCCAGCGC
>CAIKXW010000167.1 GCA_903831485.1 uncultured Alphaproteobacteria bacterium
ATGACGTCGGGCGTGGCGATAGTGCGGTCGAAGGTGAAGGCGCCAACGAGGGGAAAGGCGCCGTCGATGCCGCGGACATCTACCTGGGCGACCTTGTCGCCGTTGCGGGCCATCAGGTCGGCCTGGGCTGCCTCGCTGACGGTTCCGCGCTCATCGAGCCAGGCGCGTTCCTCGACGGTGGCGGCGCGCTGGGATATCTGGATCGCCGCATCGCCGCCGAGCAGCGCGCGCGATTGCTGTGTGAGCCCGGCCTGCAGCGCATCGGTGATCGATCCGGCGGAGGCGATGGCCCAGGCGCCGAGCGCGAGACAGGCGAGGTAGATCCAGAAGCCGGCAATGCCGCCGGAGAGTTCGCGCATCGCGATGCGGAGCCAGGGGACGGAGGCTTGAGGTTGAGGCATGAGGATGGGTAGGGCCGGTTGCGGTGGAAGTCACGTGTCCGTGTGTCAGTGTACGTGGAGAGAGCGCCCCTCAGCGTTTCCGATTCACACAGCCCAGCGCGCGATGTCCGCCTCGCGCCCAATGAGCGACAGCCCGTAGGCGATGGAGACGAGTTGGTCGCCGGTTTCGATCTTGGCGGCGCCGAAGCGGTCTTCGAACTGGGCGCGGACGGCGGGGACGAAGGAGGTGCCGCCGGTGAGGAAGACACGGTCGACATCGGATTCGGTGATGCCGGCTCCGGTGAGGGCGCGGCCGACGCAGGCGGAGATTTCCTCGAGTTCGGGGGCGATCCATTTTTCGAACTCGGCGCGCTTGATCGTGCGTTCAATGTCGACGCCTGCGACGTGCAGGGAGAGCGTGCCCTGCTCTGCCTGTGACAGCTGCATCTTGGCGGCGGAGACGGCCCGGTACATGGCATAGCCGGCGTCTGCATCGAGGAAGGCGAGGAAGCTGCGGATGCGGGCGGGGTCGAGACTGTCGCGCAGGAGCTCTTCGAGTTCGCGATAGTCGCGCGAGTGGCGCATGACCGAGAGTTCGTGCCAGCGTGCGAACTTGGTGAAGTACGCGTTGGGCACCGGGAGGATCTTGCCCCAGCTCATGTATTCGGAGTCCTTGCCGAAGGCGCGCGCGACCACGCGATCGATGATGCGGTAGTCGAAGGCGTCTCCCGCGACGCCGACGCCGGTGTGGGCGAGCGGCGTGTAGCCGAGGCCGGTGGAGCTGACGGTGAAGCGGACGATGGAGAAGTCGCTGGTGCCGCCGCCGAAGTCGGCGACGAGGATGGTGGCGTCGGTGTTGAGGCGCTGGGCGAAGTAGTAGGCGGCGGCGACGGGTTCGTAGACGTGATGGATTTCCTCGAAGCCGATTTTACGCAGGGCGGCTTCGTAGCGCGTGCGAGCGAGAGCTTCGTCGGGGGCCGCGCCTGCGAAGCTGACGGGACGGCCGATGACGACGCGTTTTGGAAAGTCGACGCCGGCATGGGTGCGGACCTGCTGGAGGAAGCTCGCGAACAGGTCCTCGAACCTGTAGCGACGGTTGTAGATCAGCGTGTCGGCGAAGAGCGGGCTGGCGGCAAAGGTCTTGAACGACTGGATGAAGCGGCAGTCGCCGGCCTGCTCGACGAATTTGTCGATAGCCCATGGGCCGGCGGTTATGTCGGCGCGGCGGCCTGCGCCCTCGGCTTCCGAAAAGCACAGGACGGAGCGGAAGGCGTCGAAGACGGTGTTGTCGTGGGTGAAGTGCACGGCTTCGACGCGGCCGTCGGCGTTGACCGTGGTGGCCACGGTGTTCGTGGTGCCGAAATCGAGGCCGAGCGAGTCTGTCATCTGGCTAGACGACCCGCCCATCACTCATCTCGACGATTCGGTCGGCGCGTTTTGCGATCTCGGCGTCGTGGGTGACGACGACGAGGGTTGCGTTGCGCTGGCGGGCGATGGCGAAGAGCATGTCGGCGACGATGGCGCCGGTGGCGCGGTCGAGATTGCCGGTGGGCTCGTCGGCGAAGACGATGGCGGGATTGCTGGCAAGCGCACGGGCGACGGCGACGCGCTGGCGCTCGCCGCCGGAGAGCTGGCCGGGATAGTGGTCCATGCGCTGGGCGAGGCCAACGGCGGTGAGCGCCGAGCGGGCGAGATCATCGACATCGGCGAGGCCGGCGATCTCGAGCGGGGCGCGTACATTGTCGAAGGAGTTCATTGTGCCGAGGAGATGAAAGGACTGGAAGACGAGGCTGACGCGGCCGCGGCGCAGGCGGGCGAGCTGGTCTTCGCTTTTTCCGATCAGGCTTTCGCCGAGGAGTTCGACCTTGCCGGATGTGGTGCGCTCGATGCCGGTGGAAACAGCGATCAGCGAGGATTTGCCGGAGCCGGACGGGCCGATGACGGCGACACTCTCGCCGGGCATGGCGCGGAAGCTCACGCCCTTGAGGATCTCCACCGGACCGGAGGCCGCGGGGAGTGTGAGATAGACATCTTCGAGGGTGAGGGCGGGGTTCATCTCGTGTGGGCGATATCAGGAGTTGTCGCGGCTAGCCAACGGACATTGGTGGTTTGTTGCGCGATCCGCCTGCTTCAGCGAATCTCGGACGCCGGCAACAGCAGACCCCGCGCGCCCGGAACCAGCCACGCGGCGTTGGCGAAGGTCGGTTGGTCGAAGCCCATGGCGTGCAGCATCGTCGCGAAGAAGGAGTTCGAGTTCCGGCCGAAGCCCATGAAGGGATAGCGCAGCCCTGCCCCGCCGTCGGGTCCCTTGCTCAGCGCGTTGATGCGGCGGAGGGCTTCGAGCGCGGGGGCGAGGCGGAGTTCGACCTCGTCGCGCGCAAGGTCATCGGCGAGGACGCGAGCGGCGCCGGTGGCGATGGCGGGGGCGATGTTCCAGTCGGGCAGGACCGCGCCGTTGATCGGCATGAAGGTGCGCGGGTGGGTTTTCGTATCATAGCCGCGCAGCCGGTCGGTCGGGAGGTAGCCGATCGGCTTGTGGCGCCAGGCGTGCTGCTCCTCGTCGAACCATGAGGCGAGACCGTTGAGCTGTCGCACGGCTCGGCCTGAGGGGTCGCCGATCACGATCATCCGGTGCGCCGCTATGCGCGAGCGGCGCGGGATGCGGAGTTCGGCAGCGTTGATGGTCCAGCCGGTCATGCGGAGAAGATGGTGCGAGCCGGGATGGTTGTCATCTGCGTCACACAGGTCACGGGCCCAGTGGAAGCGAGGATCAGAGCGGATCGAGTTGTGCGGCCTGCGCCGCCAGCCATGCAGCTGACTGGGAGCTGACGATCTGCTGCAGGTTGCCCATGGCGAGGTGCATGTCGAACAGGTGGAGGCCCCATTC
>CAIKXW010000168.1 GCA_903831485.1 uncultured Alphaproteobacteria bacterium
TCCGTCCGCTGGCGCGGAATGGTCCGGTGTCGGAATCGCCGGCCAGCGCAAAGCGACCCTCGATCGCCTCGCCGAATGTCGCGTTGGCCATGCCCGAAAGATCGCGCACCGAAACGCCCGCCGTGCTGACAGCCCCATCGGACAGGCGGAGATCGACCACGGGCCGCGTGATTGTGCCGGCGACGTCTGCGGTGAAAGCGGCCGCCTCGATCACAGCGCCACCTACATCGATCGCGCGACTTAGCACGCCGGTCGCGCGACCCGAAACTGCGCCGCTATCGGCAATGCGACCCGTCATGCTGGCGCGCAGCCCGGCCATCTGCACAGAGCCGGACTCGATCGCAAAGCGCCCATTGCTGAATGCGCCGACCAGGCTCACCCGCGGCGATGGTCCCATCAGCTCGTTCAGCGTGGCTTCGTTCGAGGCGATGCCGCGGCCCTCGATGTCAGCGGAAATCCGGATCGACGCGCGAGCGGATTCAGCCCTCACACGGAATGGCCCCTGGGCCGAGCCCGTCAGCGGCGCGACGTCGCTCACCCTCGCCACGCGTGCTGAACCTCGCAGGTCCATCGCGCCGGTCTCGGTGTTGAAAGAACCCCGCGCCGAGACGGCGCCTGGCGCGCCTTCGATGCGCGACCCGAGAATCTCGATCAGCCCCGTCCGCATGTTGAGCTCGCCGCGCAGCGATGCGGTGTAGCGCGCAGGCTGCAGTGCGGGCAGGGCGTCCAGCCGTCCGTCATCGATGCGCGCCCCGCTGGTCGCAAGTGACAGCGTCCCTCGGGAAAAGCTCGCCTGCACGGGCGCCGCCACTTGCGCGGCCTGGCCGGAGGGCCATTTCAGGTTGCTGACGCTGGCTTCGCCACGCCACGCCGCACCGCCAATGCCCCATGACAGCATGCCAGCCGCATCAGCTGTGCCAGCCACGGGATCTGCGACCCGGGCAAGGTCGAGGCCGGTCACGCGCGTTGCGACTTCCTTGGGCGATGTCCACGTCGCGAAGTCATAGTCACCCGAGATTTCGACAGCGCCTGCCGGCGCCAAGAGCCGCACCGTCGTCGGCGCCTTGGACAGCGTCTTCAGATCAGCCGTGGCGTCGAGCGTGATCGTATCGCCAGTACGCTCCGTGATGTCCTGCAGCAGCGGCCAGCCGCCGGCATCAACGCTGGCTGTCAGCTTGCCAGCAGCGCCCGCGCGCGAGATGCTGAACCGCGCGGCATCCTCTCCGCCAAAGTCGAGCGCGCCAGCGCCGCTGAAATTGTCGAGCGTACCGGAAATGCTGCCCGTGAAGGCGATGTCCTTGTCCTCGGGGGATTGCAGCAGGGCGGCGAGCAGTCCGTCGGAAGGCCCGGTCAGCGTCGCAGCCGCCTTGAGCGCGCCGGCGGCCGACCATTCAGCCGAGATGTTGGCCGCGTCCGCCGGCCCCTCGACCGGCGCAAGCGTCATGCGCGCAAAGCCGGATCCGTCGCGCGGGCGGGCGGCGCCCCCATCGATGCGATACCGCGCCGCGATGCCCATCACCGGCTCGGCGATACGCAGGTCGCCGATCGAGAACGCATCGAGCTTCAGCCCGACATCGGGTCCTGGTGCGTTCTCATCCAGCATGGCGAGAATGGGTTGGCGCAACACGTCGACAGTGCGGATCTCGATCGTGCTGATTTCAAGCTGGCCGCCGAACAGCGCAGTCGGCGTCCACTCCACGCGGGCGTTACGCGCGCGCAGCCAGACGCCCTCATCGTCCACCAGCGCGATGTCGGCGAGGGTTGCGTGGTTCAGCGGGTCGCCCTTGAGGCCAGACAGGCGAAGCGTGCCAAACGGCCCGACTTGTCGCCCGTCGATCTGGGACAGGATGAATCCCCGTCCGCCATCCGTGGTGATCCAGAACCGCACGACGACGGCTGCGGCCACGAGGGCAAGCATGGCGAACATCAGCGCCAGAGCGATGCGGAGCCAGAGCGGGTATCGCTTGCGTTTCGCGCGTTCCATCAGAAAGCCTGTCCGATGGAGATATAGATCTGGAAGTCGCCCGCGCCCTCGACATTGCTCAGCGGCACTGCAAAATCCGCCCGTAGCGGCCCGAACGCGGTGTAGTAGCGAAAGCCAAGGCCGGCGCCGAACTTCATGTCGTCGATCGGCGGCTCGACATTGGAGCCAGCCGCGCCCGCATCGATGAAGGCGACATAGCCCAGCGTGTCGCTGGCGCGGTAGCGAAGCTCGAAGCTTGTCTCGATCAGCGAGCGTCCGGTGATCAGGCCTGTGGCGTCGCGCGGCGCAAGCGACTGGTATTCATAGCCGCGAACCGATCCGCCGCCGCCAGCGAAGAAGGCGCGGTCAGGCGGCGCGCCGCTCGGGCCAGCGATTGTGCCGAGCTTGCCGCGGATGGCGCCGACGAGATTGTCCGTGCCGAAGTCCGAATAGGCAGATGCTTCCGTCGTGATCCGCGCAAACGCAATATTCGTGTCGCCCCAGGTGACGCCGGGCTCGAACGTGACGCGGCCGCGTATGCCGTTCACCGGATCAAGAATGTCGCGTACGCCGACATACTCCGCTGTCCCCGTGCCCGACAGGATGATGAGATCGCGACGGTTTAGACCGGCGAACCGTTCCGTCGCCTCAAGCACGCTCGCATACCCCGCCTCGA
>CAIKXW010000169.1 GCA_903831485.1 uncultured Alphaproteobacteria bacterium
TCGCGACGCGGATCGGCGCCGCCTTCGAGACGGTCCGGACGCACCACAATCAGGTTGAGGCCTGAATTCTCTCCGGCCACTTCGCGGATCCTGAAGCCGGCGTCAGAGAGGAATTTCGACCATTGCTTGCCGGTCTCGTCCGCCGTCTCGATGCTCACGACAGGGCCGCGTGCGACGACGTTGGGAAGCGCGCTCGCCTGCTGCGCGGTCGCGCCCCAGTCGAGCACGGCGACCAGCGTCTTCGAGACATAGCCGACGATGGAGTTACCGCCCGGCGAGCCGGTGATCATGAAGGGATCGCCCGCCTCGTCGAACACGATGGTGGGCGACATTGAGGAGCGCGGGCGCTTTCCAGGACCCGGTGCGTTCGCGACGGGCTTGCCGCCGAGGGTCGGCGGGCGGGTGAAGTCGGTCAGCTGGTTGTTGAGCAGGAAGCCGTTGGTCCAGCGCTGCGAGCCGAATCCGCTTTCCACCGTGGCTGTGAAGGAGACGGCGTTGCCCTCATAGTCGATGAATGACAGGTGCGTCGTACCTGGTTGCGCCGTGTTGGCATCGCGCCCCCACATGTCGACGATCGGCTTGCCATGCAGCACTGCGCCGGGATCGCCCGGCTTTGGCGCGTCGCCCGGCTTGAAGCCGCTGGCGGCGCGCGCGCTGATATAGGCGGGATTGAGCAGGTCGGCGACCGGCACAGACACCGCGTCCGGGTCGGCGACGTAGTGATCGCGGTCGGCATAGCCCAGCTGCTGCGCCAGAACGAAGTCGCGCAGGTTCGCGGCGGGCGTCTCGTCGGGGCTAGCTGCAGCGATCCTGTCGTAGAGCGACATGATCAGGTTCATCGCCACGCCGCCCGAGGACGAGGGAGGGGCCGAGCAGATGCGATAGGTGCGGAACGGACCACAGACGGCCGGCTTCGCCAGCACCTTGTAGTCGGCGATGTCCTTCAGCGAGAGCGCGCCCTGGATGTCGCCCGAATGGACGGCGTCGACGATGTCCTGCGCGATCTTGCCGCTGTAGAAGACGGCAGGCCCATCCTTCGCGACCGAGCGGAGGGTTGCTGCGTAGTCGGGATTGGTGCGGCGGTCGCCCACGGCCAGCGCCTTGCCATTCGGAAAGAAGTACGCGCCCGTCGCCGGGTTCTTCGCGAGCGGCCCGTTTGCATAGTAGGACGATCCCAGCGCGGCCGCGAGGCGCGGCGACACGATGAAGCCTTCGTCCGCCAGCTTGATCGCGGCGTCGAAGTTCGCCGCCCAAGGCTGCTTGCCATACCTGTCGTGCGCCGCCTTGTAGAGCGCGATCGCGCCCGGCACGCCGATCGACTTTCCGGATGTGATGGCTGGCCCGAAGCCGAGGTTCTGTCCGTTGACGGTGAAGTAGTCCGCTGTCGCGGCAGCCGGCGCCGTCTCGCGACCGTCGAACACGGTGGTCGTATTGGACTTGCGATCATAGACGACCATGTAGCCACCGCCGCCAATGCCCGAACTCTGCGGCTCGACCAGGCCCAGCACGGCGTGCGCTGCGATCGCTGCATCGACGGCGCTGCCCCCAGCCTTGATCGCGGCGAGGCCCGCTTCCACAGCACGCTTGTCGGCCGCCGAGATCATGGCGCGGCCTTCCAGCTTCCACGCCGTCGACGGCCCGGCAGCTGGCGGGCTGGTGCAGCCCTCCATACTGATGACCGGCGCCGCGATCAGAAGGGCGAAGGCGGCAATGCCGGCAAGCCTGGTGTGGCGCATGCGCGGGCGCTCCTTGTTGCGCAGGGGGAACAGCGGGGTCATACAGCCCCCTTATACCGTCCTGCAATGACGGCAACTGAAGCCTGCCTTGAGGCCTGTGAAATGACGGGAACTGCCAGTTGAGTGCGCGTCCTGGTCCCGAGAACCTCATAACCGATGTGGGCGGGCTTCTGGTCGGCTCCGCCCACGACGCGGCCGTGGGCACGGGCGTCACCGTGATCCGGCCGGAAAAGCGCGCAGTCTCGGCCGTGGTCGTCGCTGGCGGCGGGCCGGGTACGCGCGAGACCGACGCGCTGGCGCCCGACACCCTGGTCGATGCGGTGGACGCCATCGTGTTCTCGGGCGGCTCTGTCTACGGTCTTGCGGCGGCTGACGGCGTGACCGCGGCGCTGGGCGCGGCAGGGCAGGGCTTCGCGCTGTTCCCGAGCAGCTCAGTTCCGACGTCGCCCATCGTGCCAGCAGCGATCCTCTATGACCTCGCTAACGGCGGCGACAAGGCGTGGGGCGAGACGCCCCCTTATCGCGCGCTTGGCATGCAGGCGCTGAAGAACGCAGGGGCAGCCTTCGACCTTGGCCGAAGAGGCGCAGGCTTTGGCGCTCGCGCCGGCGGCGGACCGGGCGGGCTGGGCTCGGCCAGCATCGCCACGCATGACGGCATAGTGGTGGGCGCGCTGGCGGCGGTGAATTCGCATGGCTCGGTGAAGATGCCAGGCTCCAACGCGTTCTGGGCATGGCCCTACGAACAGTCCGGCGAGTTCGGCGGCGCGCGCCCCGCAGATGGCTACACGCTTGATCCGGACGACTGGGGCGCGGCCAAGAGCAATCCCGGCATCCACCCGCTGCCGGCAATGGCGGGGCGAACGAACACCACGCTGTGCTGTGTCGCGACGAATGTCGCGCTTGCGCCGGCTGAGGCGCAGCGGATCGCCAAGATGGCGATGGCCGGCCTTGCCCGCGCCGTCCGTCCGGTCTTCGCGCCCTTCGATGGCGATGTGATATTCTGTCTGTCAACCGCGCAGATCGAGCGAGCCGAGCATCGCGCCTTCATGCTTGCGCGCATTGGCGAACTCGCTGCAAGCACGCTCGCGCGCGCCATCGCCCGTGCGGTGTTTGAAGCCGGAGGCTAGGCCGCCGCCGCTGTCTGCCGCGGCTCGTCGTCATTTGCGCTCGTCGCGCGGATGGTTGCGGGGAAGGACAGCCTGAACGAAGCCCCTGTGTTTTCCGATTGCACCACCATCGCCTCGCCGCCGTGCGCATGCATGATGCGCCGCACGATCGACAGTCCCAGGCCCGCGCCCTTGCCATCGCCGAACTTGCCGCGCGAATGGCGCTCGAACACCAACTCGGCTTTGTTGGGAGGCACGCCCGGACCCTCGTCCTCGACCGTGATTGTCGGCGGATTGTGGCTGACATGCACCGTGACGGCTTTGCCGCGGGGCGTGAATTTCAGCGCGTTCTCGATCAGGTTCTTCAGCGCATGGCTGATCGCGTCCGAGTCGCCGCGCACCGGCGCTTCGCGTCCGTCGGTGGAATAGCCGAGGTCCACGCCAGCTCGAAGCGCCAGCGGCGTCATGTTGGACACTACGTCATGGGCCAATGCGCCAAGCTCGGCGCGCGCGTCCGCCCCGAGAACCAGGCGTTCAGCGTTAGCGCTGGCCAACAGCTGCGTCGCGAGCCGGATGAGGCCATCAACTTCTTCGAGCAGGCTTCGCTTGTCGATGTTCTCGCCGTCGAGTTCCAGGCGAGCCTTGACGATCGCCAGCGGGGTACGCAGAGCGTGGGCCGCGTCCTGGAGGAAGCGCTTCTCAGCCTCTATCGAGGCGCGCAGCTTCTCCAGCGAAAAGTTGACCGCGTTCACCAGATCCACAACTTCCAGCGGAGCGTCCTTGGGATCAAGCGGATGGATGTCCGCCATCGACTGTACTCGCCTGGCCTGCTCGGCGAGCGACTCCAGAGGGCGCAGCGTCCCACGGAGTGAGGTAGAGACGAAGACCAGGATAAGCACGATGAA
>CAIKXW010000170.1 GCA_903831485.1 uncultured Alphaproteobacteria bacterium
ACTTTGGTCTGACCCCGCATGTCGAGCTTCGCCGAAGAACCCGTCACGATTTCAATTCGCAGGACATTGGCCACCGGGATCCTGGCCAGTACGTCGCCCAGGCCGCCTTTGGTGGATGGGCGCTGTCCATTGATGAGCACATTGCCCGCTGCACCGCCAAACCCGCGAACCCTATCACCGTCATCAACCGCAAATCCTGGCAGTTGACGCACCATGTCTTCCGCTGTCGCCGGATTGAACCTGGAGAAGTAGGAGGGCTCGAATACCTCGACGTCTGACGCCATAGCAGCCGTTTGGGCGCCGGCTTGTGAGGCCATTATGGCGGCCATGCTGGCCAAGCCCGATACTCGAAAGACCATACGCGCGGTGCCCCAGCTATGGATATCCACTAGCGACAAACAGACTTCATCTTCAATAGCTACGCGATTTGGTGCCGCAGCCGTGATGGCGGGATAGCGCTAGCTCGTAGCTGGCTAAACACCGCCACCTCGTCCAGTTCGCAATGACGCCACTGTCCTGCGGAAATGCAGCGACAGCTCTTTGGCAAACATGGAACTGAAACACCGGCCTTGATGCGCCGCCCGCTCGATACCCATCCGGAGGAGCCACCGATTACGTGGGTCGCCCCGATCAAAACAACAGTACAACCATCAGGCGGCCGCCGGGAAGGATTGACCTGCCCCAAGGCTGTCGGCCTGCTGTTGGCGGAGATGACGGTCTTTGCAAAAGGGGCACCGCCCCCCTGCCCTTCTGGCATTGTGGCCATTGGCAGAGTCGCGCGTGAACCGCCGTTCGCCGTGGCCATTCAATCAGGCGGGACCTCGCCCATAAGCAGTCACTGAGATCCTGCGATTGGACCGAAAAACCTGGGGCAGGTCACTCTGCCAGCGAGATCCCGTCGCGACCGTATTGGCCAATGGAGAGCGTCTCGCGTCTCCCGTGCAGCCGGTAGTCGAGCCGGAAGACGATGGTGCCCGTGGTTTTGACCAGGGCATACATCCCGTCACGGGCCGAGATTGTCGACGTTTTGTCCTGTGTTTTCCGGTGCTTGGGTGCAGTGTCGGTCAGTGTTTTCCGCTCCTTGTTGGATGCGGAGAGGCAGAAAAACGGGGCTGAAAGACCGTCAGAACTCACCTAGTCGCTTTGTTTCACAGTGTATTTCGGTCGAAACGTACGGAAATCACGGGAAACGGGCATGACGGTGCGGGCTCTTTCGGCTTGCGCCGATGCCACCACGCCGTTGCGCATACCGCCAGGTCGTCACGCTGCTCGGCGAACGGTTGCGATAGATGTCGATTGGATTTCTGGTGGAGTTTCAGAGCCCTAGGCTGGATCACCGACAGAGCGGCGAACTACCGGGAAGAGCTCTGAATCATTCCCACTCGATCGTCCCCGGCGGCTTGCTGGTGACGTCGTAAACAACGCGCGAGACGCCCTTCACCTCGTTGATGATCCGCGTCGCGCAGCGGCCGAGGAAGTTCATGTCGAACTGATAAAAGTCTGCCGTCATGCCGTCAGTCGACGTCACCGCACGGAGCGCCAGCACGCTCTCGTACGTGCGCGCGTCGCCCATCACGCCCACCGAGCGCACGGGCAGAAGCACGGCAAACGCCTGCCAGATCTTGTCGTACAGCCCGGCCTTGCGGATTTCGTCCAGATAAATGGCGTCGGCCTTCTGCAGGATCGCCACGCGCTCCGGCGTGATCTCGCCTGGAATGCGGATCGCCAGACCCGGCCCTGGGAACGGGTGCCGTCCCACCAGCGTCTCCGGCATCCCCAGCTCGCGACCGAGCGCCCTCACCTCGTCCTTGAAAAGCTCGCGCAGCGGTTCGACCAGCTTGAGGTTCATCTTCTCTGGCAGCCCGCCGACATTGTGGTGCGATTTGATCGTCACCGAAGGCCCGCCATCGAACGACACGCTCTCGATCACGTCGGGATATAGCGTCCCCTGCGCCAGGAACTGTGCGCCCTCGACCTTCTTGGCCTCAGCCTCGAAGATGTCGATGAAAGTCTTGCCGATGAACTTCCGCTTGGTCTCCGGATCACTGACGCCCGCAAGTCCGCCAAGAAACGTCTCGCCCGCATCCACATGCACCAGCGGAATGTTGTAATGCCCGCGGAACAGCTTCACGACCTCATCGGCCTCGTTCGCGCGCATCAGCCCGGTGTCGACGAATACGCACGTCAGCTGATCGCCGATCGCTTCGTGGATCAGCACCGCGGCCACCGATGAATCGACGCCGCCCGAAAGCCCGCAGATCACGCGCGCCTTGCCAACCTGCGCCTTGATCTTGGCGACCTGCTCGGCGCGCAACGCCGCCATCGTCCAGTCGCCCTTCATACCCGCGATCTTCTTGACGAAGTTCGAGAGCAGCTTCGCGCCATCCGGCGTGTGCACCACTTCCGGGTGGAACATCGTCGTGTAGTAACGCCGCGCCTCATCCACCGCGATCGCGAACGGCGCATTCTCGGACGTACCGACCACGCGGAACCCATCGGGCAATTGCGTCACGCGATCGCCATGGCTCATCCACACGGGATAGCGCTTGCCGACTTCCCAGAACCCATCGAACAGCGGCGAGGCTTCATTAATCTCGACGTCCGCGCGTCCGAACTCCGCCGCGTGTCCCCCTTCGACCACGCCGCCAAGCTGTACCGCCATCGTCTGCTGCCCATAGCAGATCGACAGGATCGGAACGCCCAGATCGAACGCCGCCTGCGGCGCCCGCGGAGAGTTTACACGAGTCACGCTGTCTGGGCCGCCTGAGAAGATCACTGCCGTCGGGTTGAACCCGGCTTTGATCACCGCCTCGGCCCGGTTGTACGGATGGACCTCGCAATAGACCCCCATCTCGCGCAGCCGCCGCGCAATCAGCTGCGTTACCTGGCTGCCGAAATCGATGATCAGCGCACGCTCGTGCGAATTGGACTCGTAAGACGGGATTGGGGGGGTACTGTGCGCCATGGCGGAAATAGAAGGGGTTCGTGCCGGGCGTCAATCCTGCCCCGCGAACATCCACAGGCAGGCCTAAGCGTCGCCCATCGCCCGCGCGCGAAAACTGTTCATCAGGTCGGACAATTCCTCGGCCGACAAGCCATACGTCTCCGGCAACATCCCGGTTGCCCCGATCATCGCCCGATTGGCAGCCGCCATCCGCGGATGCGCCGCCTCATGCTCCTGCGCTGAGAACCCGACATACTTGCGAAATCCCGTCGTCACCGGATGAAAGGCCGAGCAGTCGCGCCAGCGTCTGCGGAACGTCCTGAACAGCGTCCGGCACGCAAAGCCCTTGCAGTCCAGCACCAGGCTGGAACCAACCCCGATCATGAGCGGCGCCGCAATCAATCCGCACAACAAGAAGAACCCGCCCGCGCCATAGAACAGCACCGGTTCTTCCGGCCCGATCCACACCGCAATCGCGACGAACCCCGCGCAGATAGCAAACACCAGAAGCCAGCGCAGACGATCCGGCTTCAGCGTCATCGTCTCCGGCAGCGGATCGCCGTCGGCGTCGCGCCAGTCACTCACCCGGCTCTCCGCATGACGGCCATGTAGAACCCGTCCGTCCCCGCCGTGCGTGGCGTGAGCCGAACCGAGCCATCCGGCCGCCTCAACTTGCGCACCAGTTTCGCGCCAGCGTCCGTCAGCTGTCCGGATCGCACCGCCGCCTCGGCTGCGTCATCCACCACAAAGTCCGGCCGGTCGACGAGAAAACTCGCCACCTGATCTTCGTTCTCCTCCATCAGGAAGGAGCACGTCACATAGACCAGCCGCCCGCCCGGCTTCACATAGTTGCACGCAGTCCGCAGGATGGTCGCCTGATCCTGCATCCGCTTGTCCAGTGCGTTCGGCTGCACCCGCCACTTCGCATCGGGCTTGCGCCGCCACGTACCCACGCCCGTGCACGGCGCGTCGATCATCACCAGGTCCATCTTGAGATCGAGATCGTCCAGCGAGGCATTCTCCTTCGGATGCCTCAGCTGCACATTGCGAATGCCCGCCCGCTCCATGCGCGGGATCAGCGCGGACAGGCGCTTCCCGTCGATGTCGTGGCTGAAGATCTGCCCCTTGTTCTGCATCATCGCGGCCATGGCGATCGTCTTGCCGCCGCCGCCTGCACAATAGTCCAGCACCTGCTCGCCTGGCGCTGCGCAAGAGACCGCCGCCGCGATCTGGCTGCCCATATCCTGCACCTCGACCCACCCTTTCGAGTAGGCCGGTATCGCCTCGACACTCTCCCCGCGCTCGATCGAATCCGCCGCCGGAATCCGGAAGCCGTTCTTCAGCTCCGGCATCTGCTTCGCCTTCACGCCCTCAAGCGCGCGCCCAGCTTTCTCCGCATCGGACTTCAGCGTATTCACGCGCAGGTCGATGGGCGCCCGCGCCGCCATCGCCATGCCCTCGACCACCACGTCCGGCCCGAACGCCCGCGCAAGATGTGGCGACAACCATTCCGGATAATCTCCCTGGACATGCGGCGGCGCAGTCGGGTTCGGGGCCATCAGCAGGTTTTCGCGCTCCTTGCCCTGCAGCGGCGGCGGCGCATGCTCGTCCTTCAGCGCCTCCTCGATCTTGCGGACATCCCACCCCCACGCATGCTTAAGCGCACCCAGCGCAAGCACGCGGGCGCCGGTCGCCTCCATCGCATGCTCGATCGAATTCTTCCGGCGCAGCCCATCCACCACGAGCCCCGAAATCCAAGCCCGGTCGCGCGCGCCCGCAAACCGGGACCTCTTCCCCCAGTCGCGCACAGCCTCCTTCACCGGCGTGCGCCGCTCCAGCACATCGCGCAACACTTCGATCGCCGCCTGGATCTTCCCGCCGTCTCTCAAGGGTGAGGCCCCGCGCCGCCGTGCCGGCTGGTCAGCGCGCGTCCAATCGCGCGCACATCCTGCAGGATCGCAAACTCGCCCAAGATGATCGCATCCCCGGGCGCGCGCTCCTTGTCCATCACCAGCATGGGACAGCCCTGCCAGTCGGGCCCCACCAGATCGACGATCTCCTTGCGCGGTCGCGCAAAGCCGATCCGCCGCACATCGATCTTGTCGTTCCAGTGCGGATTGACGATCAGCGCTCCCTCAAGGGTCGCGCAGTCATTGCAGTACCACTCGAAGCCGCCATCCTGAAAAGGCGCGGCGAGGATGAACAGGGTGTCTTTCATGCCGCCGTCTTAGCGCCCGACGGTCGTCCTGTCTCCCCCGGCTACACCACCAACAGCGCCTTCGAGATCGCCGCCGGCCTGTCCGCCTCGGGCAGCTTGAACAGTTCCAGCCACTGCACGCCAGCGAAGAAATACTCGAAATCCTCCGGCGCCTGCGTTTCCGCGATGAACACTGGCAGCACCGGCTTCTTGTACCTGCCTGACAGGTAGACCTCCCGCTTGAAGTGGTCGCTCTCGAACGCCTTCGGGCTGCACATGACCATAACGCCGGCCGACCCATTGATCCCGCGCACGATCTCGTCCGCCCAGTTCTCGCCGGGCTCAATCCCGCCCTTGTCGATCCAGACCTTGCGGCCGGCGCCCCTGACCACCTCCACGACCGGCTGGACGGATGCATTGTCTGCGTGGGCCTACGAGATAAAGAGCATGGCGGCGGGCGCCAGCGCTGCGCCGGGCGCGGCAGGAGAAGGGGCCTGTTCGCGCGCCATCTCAGCCCCAGGCGGCGCGGCCTTTCTCGCCCTGCGCAAGCCGAACAAGCCTCCGCCACGAGCGCGCTCCTCAGGCGGCGGTGGCGGAGATTTCCAGAAAGCTTCGCTTCGCGCCACAAGCGCCGCGTTCATCGCCTCCTTCGCGGCGCGCGCCACCTGTGGCCACACGCTCACCGCCCGCCCGCTCTCGAAGCTGGCGTCTATCGCGGCGAGGTCGCGCATGCCCACCGGCAGGATGCCGTGATCAAGCTTGACCAGCACGAGCCTCCCGTCAGCCCATGCATCCAGCATCCGCTTTTCCATCATCATGCGATGTGTGCCGAAGACGCTCTCCTGCGACCACAGCGCGACAACAACATCGCTGTCCTGCAGATGACGAAATCCCCGCCCGCCGGTCTCCGTGTCGGCGAGCAGACCCTGCCTCTTGAGAAAAGCCTTCAGGTCGTCAGCAACCGCCTGGTCAGCGTCGGCATGGGCGATCAAAACGAACATGAGCGCCTCACAGGACAAGAGCCCTCAGAGGAGTCCGAACCGGCCTGCCTGACAATGGGCTTTTCTGTAACCTTGCAGGCCAGCCAGTTTCGTTGCGCCGCCGAACATCACCCGGTGAGCAAGGGCGTCACAATCATGCCGAGCCCGGCAATGCTGACAATCCACACTAACGATCGCAGCACGGGCACGCCGAATGCATAAAGCGGCACATACACGACGCGCCCAGCCAGATAGATCTGCGCGCCAAGCGCGGTCTGGGCGCTTTCGCGACCCGCCACATGCGCGATCAGCACGGCAGCTATGAAGATGGGCAAGGTCTCGAACAGGTTGTCCTGCGCGCGCTTAAGCCGCTCCGCGATCGGCGACAGTGGCGGCTTAGCCTCGTCACGCGCGCTCATGTTCCACCTGAGCCCGTACTGACCCGTACGGGCGAAGTCGAACAGCAGGATCTGCACGAACGCCAGCACGAGCGTCCATGCCAGAACAGTCAACTCAGTGCTCAAGGCGCGCCCTCCTGATTTCCAGACTAGCCGTTCTGCAGCGAGTAGTTCGGCGCCTCACGCGTCATCTTCACGTCGTGCACATGGCTCTCGCGCAGCCCGGCATTGGTGATCTGGATGAACTGCGCCTTCTCATGCAGTTCCACCACCGTCTTGGCGCCAACATACCCCATCGCGGCGCGCAGTCCGCCCGCCATCTGGTGCAGGATCGGCCCGACCGGGCCCTTGAACGGCACCTGCCCCTCAATGCCTTCCGGCACCAGCTTCTGTTGCGCGACGTCCTTCTGGAAATAGCGATCCGCCGACCCGCGTCCCATCGCGCCCAGCGATCCCATGCCGCGATAATCCTTGTACGGACGCCCCTCGTACAGGAACACATCGCCCGGCGCCTCTTCCGTGCCCGCGAGCATCGACCCCATCATCGCCGACGAGGCTCCCGCCGCCAGCGCCTTGGCGAAGTCGCCTGAGAACTTGATGCCGCCATCCGCAATCACCGGCGTCCGCGTCGATTCAGCAGCTTTCGCGCAGTCCGCAATCGCCGTCAGCTGCGGCACGCCCACGCCCGCCACGATCCGCGTCGTGCAGATCGAGCCAGGTCCAATCCCCACCTTGACCGCGTCCGCGCCCGCATCGATCAGCGCCCTGCAACCATCGCCGGTGGCGACATTGCCCGCGATCACCTGAACGCGGTTCGACAGCTTCTTCACCCGTTCCACGGCCATCAGCACGGCCTTCGAATGCCCATGGGCCGTATCGATCACCAGCGCGTCAACGCCCGCATCGATCAGAGCCTGGCTACGCTCGAACCCTGCATCGCCCACGGTCGACGCCGCCGCCACGCGCAACCGCCCTTGCTCGTCCTTGCAGGCATTGGGATTGGTCTGGCTCTTCTCCATGTCCTTGACGGTCAGCAGCCCGACGCAGCGCCCGTCTTCGTCCACAACGATAAGCCGCTCGATGCGATGTTTGTGCAGCAACCGCCGCGCCTCGGCCGGGTCCGCGCCAACGCGAATGGTGACAACCTTCGTCGTCATCAGCTGCGACACCGGCATGTTTTCATCTTCGGCAAACCGCACATCGCGATTTGTCACGATCCCCAGCAGCTTGCGCGGCACGCCTTCCGGCCCCGGCTCCACCACCGGGATCCCCGACACCCTCAACCGCTCCTTCAGCACACGCAGTTGGCGGAGCGTCACGTCCGGCGTCACCGTCACCGGATTGATCACCATTCCGCTCTCGAACCGCTTCACGCGGCGCACCTGCTCGGCCTGCTCTTCAAGCGAAAGATTGCGGTGGATGACGCCGATCCCGCCGAACTGGGCCATGGCGATGGCGAGCCCCGCCTCGGTCACCGTATCCATCGCCGCCGACACGATCGGCACGTTGATGGCGATCCCCCGCGTCAGGCGCGAGCGGATATCCACCTCGCCGGGGATGACTTCGGACGGGCCCGGCTCCAGCAGCACGTCGTCGAACGTGATGGCCTGGCGGATGCGAATTGAAGGGGGGTGCTGTTCCATAGACCCGTCTAGCGATTCTCTTGTCGGTTGGGAAGTGGCCTCGAAAGGCAAGTCTTGCGGCCGGCGCGCCGACGCGCCACCACTGGCTGCAAGGCCATTGCGCCAGTGGAAAATTCACCATGCCGTCCGGCGTCTACGCAGCCATCTTCGACTTGGACGGCGTGCTGACCTCCACCTCGGTCCGCCACGAACAGTCATGGGCCGACGCCGCGAAGGCCTTCAACATCCCCGTCACCGAAGCTGCCCTCCGCGCCACGCGTAGCATCCCCCGCGCCTCCAGCCTCGCTGCTCTCCTCGCCCATGCCGGCGTGCGCCTGACCGAGTCAGACCGCGATGCAGTCATGGCGTTCAAGAACCAGCGCTACAAGGAACTGATCGCCGGCATCCAGCCGACTGACGCCTTTGCGGGCGCCCGCGAGGCCCTTGAACGCTGCCGCGCCCTCGGCGTCCGCACCGCCGTCGCTTCCGCCAGCCTCAACGCAAGCGAAGTTCTCGAACGCCTCGCCCTGCGCCCGCTCGTACAGTTCATCGCCGACCCATGCCGCGCCGAACCAAAACCCAGCGCCGAAATCTACGGCATGGCCTGCGCCGCCCTTGGCGCACACCCCGCTCACGCCGTCTGCATCGAAGACGGCGCCCCGATGATCACCAACCTTCGGGCAGAGGGGCTCTACACAGTCGGTATCGGAGAAGATCCGCTCGGCGCTAACGAGCAGTTCAAGGTTATTGGCGAGTGGGATGTGGAGGTGACGTTCTCGCGCCTAACACGATGACGCCGCCCTCCCTTTTCAGGGATAGGCGCCTACCCCCGAAACCCCCGCGCAATCACGAACGTCTCAGGGCTCTCGCTCCGGCTGGATGGCGGCTTCCAGTGCCGCACATCATCGAAGTTGGCCTTCAGCTGTTCCAGCAGCGCACCCTGCGCACCGCCCTGGAAAACCTTCGCGATGAACGTGCCGCCCTTCACGAGATTATCGACCGCAAACTGTGCCGCCGCCTCCGCCAGCCCGACCGTACGCACGTGGTCCGTCTGCTTGTGACCAACCGTGTTCGCCGCCATGTCCGATAAAACCAGCGTCGGCTTGTCGCCCAGCGCCGCAAGCAGCTTCTGCGTGATCCCCGGCTCGGTGAAGTCGGCCATGAAGATCGTCGCCTCGCCGATCGGCGTCACCGGCAACAGGTCGATTCCCACAACCCGCGCCGCGCCCATCTCGATCACCACCTGCAGCCACCCGCCCGGCGCCGACCCAAGATCGACCACCCGCGCCCCGCGCTTCAGTACGTGAAACTTCTCGTCGATTTCCTTGATCTTGTACGCCGCTCGCGCGCGATAGCCCGCATCCTGCGCCTTGCGCACATACGGATCGCGCAACTGCCGGTCGACCCATTCGCGCGACGATTTGGAGAGCGTCTTCTTGCGCACCTTCTCCTTCTTGGTCATCGAGCGGCCGCTCGAGTCTGTGCGCGCGTCCATTGGCGCCTTCCAGCGGCGTTTGCCCTCTGCGTCTTCCTCGACCGTCATTCGGCAGCTCCCGCGTTAGCGGGCGACTTCGCCCGTTGCGCGCCACCACCACGACGGCGGCTCCGGCTACGCTGCTCAGTGTTCGCGCCATGCATCATCGACAACAGGATGCCTTCACGCAGACCCCGGTCGCCTACGCGCAGGCGCTCGGATGGCCAGATATCAAAGATCGCCGACAGGATCGCCATGCCCGGCAGCATCAGCTCGGATCGTCCGCCCGCAAGACACGGCTCCGCCGCGCGCTGCTCCGGCGTTGCATCGCGCAGGCGGGCAATCGTCCGCTCCAACTCGGCACGATCAAGCCACACGCCATCGACGGCCGACCGAAGATAGCGATCAAGACCCATGTGCACTGCGGCGAGGCTGGTCACCGTCCCCGAGTTACCGATTACCTGACCCCGTCCCGCCCTGAATAGTGGACCAAACCGCGTCGCAGCATCATTGGCGCGCATCAGCTCCGAGACATGCTCCACCATGCGCGCATAGCGATCCCCACCTGCGAAACTCTCGCTCAGCGTCACGACCCCCACAGGAAACGACGCCCAGCCAAGGATCGGCGCCCGAAGCGCACAGCCCTTCACGCCGCGCGCCGCGGCAGACCGTGCGTCGATCCACGACAGCTCGGTCGACCCACCGCCGATATCGATCACCAGCGCAAAATCCGACTCGGCATCGACAAGGTCGAGCGAGCCCAGAAGCGCGAACTTGGCTTCTTCCTTTGGCGAGATCGTTTCCAGGTTGAGGCCGACGCGCCGGCGCACTTCACTCACAAACGCCCGGCCGTTGATCGCCTGGCGGCATGCCTGCGTCGCGATGAAGCGCGCCTGTACCGGCCTGTGCTTCTTCACCTTGTCGGAGCACTTTTTCAGCGCATCCATCGCTCGGTTCATCGCCAGATCAGATAGCCGGCCAGACGCCGCCAGCCCCTCGCCCAGCGCAACGATCTGCGAATAGGAATCGACAATGCGCAGCCCGCCCGACGCCGTCTTCTCGG
>CAIKXW010000171.1 GCA_903831485.1 uncultured Alphaproteobacteria bacterium
AGGTCTGGATCAGCGAGCCCTTTTTCTTGGCGTTGCCGGCGGCAAGCCATTTGCCCATTTCATGGATGAACTCGCGCGAGGAATAGCCGCGCGGTTCGAGCGCGTTGGCGAGCTCGAGAATCGTGTGGTCGCACGCCTGGAGTTCTTCCTCGTCGATGTAGGTGTCGTAGATCCGGTCGATGTAGTTCTCGCGCAGGACGTTGTCGTCCACTTCGCCAGCGGCCTGGTAATGCTTGAAGCCGAGGGCTTCGAAGAAATCCATGTCGACGATCGAGGCGCCGGTGGCGACGATCGCGTCGATCATGCCGAACTTCACCATGTCGCGGTAGACATGCATGCAGCCGCCCGCCGAGGTCGAGCCGGCGAGGATGAGCCAGGTGGAGCAGCCCTTCTCGCGCAGCGCCATGTCGAAGATGTCGGCGGCGCGCGCCGTGTCGCGCGAGGAGAACGACATCTTGCGCATCGAGTCGATGATCGGGCGCGCGTCGAACGACGTCATGTCGACGTGTTCGACCGTCTTGCCGAGCAGCTGGGCTTTCGTGTTGTTGCGTTTCTTCGCGACGGGTTTGACGGGCGCGGCTTTTGCGGCGGGTTTCGTGGCCATGGGGACATGACTCCAGAGGAGAGGACGTCAGAGGGGCGACGGCCAGCCTTGGGTCCCGGTTCCGGGATTGGGCGGGGATATAGCAGTGTGCGGAGGACTTTAAACTGGAAAAGCGCGCCCAGGTGCGCGTTGGAACAGGAAAGCGCGGGCCGGGGTTCATTCGGCCCGCGCTTCCATTTTGTAACAGTTTGACTACCGCACGACCTTCAGGCGGCGCGGGGCCTTGCGGCTGACGCGGCGCGCAGGCTTCTCGACGACGAGCGGGCCGTACATCGAGGTCCACGGCAGGTCACGGACACCGACGGTTTCCGTTTCACCAAAGCCGTTGAACCGCGTCTGCATGGCGACGCCATAGGCGCCAAGCATGCCGATCTCGATGTAGTCGCCCTCGCGGATGTCGGCGGGGAGGACGAAAGGTCCTTCCATCGTATCCAACGAGTCGCAGGTCGGGCCGTAGAGCTTGAAGCCCTGCAGCTCGCCTTCGAAGTCGCCATCCGGACGGTGAGCCTTCACGGGGAAGGGCCACTTGCAGTGCGCAGCGTCGAACAGGTTTCCGTACGAGCCATCGTTGATGTGCAGCGAACCGTCCTTCACCAGCTCGACGCGGGCGAGGATGGAGCTCGACTCGGCGACAAGCGCGCGGCCGGGTTCGCACCACAGCTGGGCGTTCATCGCGACCGGCATTTCCTCGAACGCCTCCTTGATGACCTTGACGTAGAGCTCAAGGTCCGGAGGCGTCATGCCCGGGTAGGCCGACGGGAAGCCGCCGCCCACATCGACAACGTCGAGAATGACGCCCGCCTCGCGGATGATCTTCGAGGCCAGCTCAATCGCGTCGCGATAGGCCGAGGGGTTCATGCACTGCGAACCGACGTGGAAGGAGACGCCGAGATTGTCCGCAAAGCCGCGCGCCTTGCGCAGCAGGGCGGGAGCACTCTCCTCCGAGACGCCGAACTTGTTCGACAGGGCGTACATCGCATCCGCGTTGTTCACGGCGAGACGGACGACCAGCGTGAGATCATCGGCGCGCTGTGTGGCGGCGACGATCTTTTCCAGCTCTGCTTCGCAATCCAGCGAGAAGACGCGGACGCCATGCTCGAAATAGGCCCGCTCGATCGCCTTGCGCGATTTCACGGGGTGCATGAACGCCATCTTCGCATCCGGATAGCGGGAAGCGACGAGCTTGATCTCTTCTTCCGACGCGACGTCGAACCAGCGGAGACCCGTCGCGTACATCGCGTCGAGCGCCCACGGTGAAGGGTTCGCCTTTACTGCGTAAAGAACTTCGCCCGGAAAGTTATCCCTGAACCAAGTAGCCGCTATCGACACCCGCTCCGGTCGCACGCATGCGACTGGCAGCTCTGGGAGTCGTTCCCGGACCAGGTCCAGGGGCGTATGAAACGTGAGCAATTCACGTACACCCCTGTTAGTTGTTGAACCCAATCCGGCGTTAGTACGGATCTTTGACTCGTTAAGTCTGCCTCTCAACCCGCACACGTCATCCAAACCCC
>CAIKXW010000172.1 GCA_903831485.1 uncultured Alphaproteobacteria bacterium
GATTGCAATCCTGGGCGCGGCGGGCATCCGGCATATTGGCGTCCGCGACATCGAGTCCGCTCAACACGTGCTTGGGTCACGCCACGTCGACCTGGTGGTGATAGACGAGCACCTTGCCCATCCAGACGAGTCTGGCTCGGGCCTCGCCATCTGGCTGCGCGAAGCAACCGATCCATCCTTGTCGAGACTGCCCATTCTTGGCTGCACGTCCGATCAGTCTCCCGCAATTCGCGAGAGGCTGCATGCCGCAGGCGCTGACGCGGTTATCGACAAGCCGATCGAGGCGCGCCTGGCGCTGCTACTCATCCGGGAACTTGTGCGGAAGGCAGCGTCCCCCAGAATGCGCCACGGAGGGTAGTCCCCGACTGGAGTTATCAACTGCGGGCGGGACCATCGGCGTTGTTCGGATCATGTGGCAGCAGAAAGCGAGGCGCTGCACCGCGTTTCCGTCTAACAATAGCGGAGTTGCTCTTCCGTGAGCTCTGTAGCCTCGTGTTGTCTGGAACTGCCCCGGTCGGTTGTGAACAGGCGTGGAATAAGGGCTCTGACTCACTTTCGATGATTTGCGGTGGCGGACTCGTGCTGTTTCTCAAGGAGATACAGCGTCATGGCGTTCCGTTTTCAGATTTCGAGTCTCGTGCCGCGCGGTTTGGTCGTCGAGAGCGTCATCGTGGATGCGCCGGAACTGAAGCTGGCGCATGCGAACGCGCTGGGGCTGGTCGCCGTCGCGGGCGAACTCGGCGAGGCCCGGGTCGGAATGGACGAGCTTCTGAAAGCCAGCCTGCGGCTCCGCCCGGACCGGCTGATGGTCGGCGAGATTCGCGGCGCCGAGGCCTTCACGTTCCTGCGCGCCCTCAACACGGGCCATCCCGGCTCGCTGACGACGGTCCGCGCCGATAGCCCCGAGGGCGCAATCGAGCAGATCGCCTTCATGACACTGCTGGCTGGGTCCACGCTCACCCGCACGGACATTATCGACTACGCAAAGTCCGTGATTGATGTCGTGATCCAGCTGTCCCGAATCGACGGCCGACGCGCCGTGACTGACGTTCGATGTCTGCGGGACCTCAGATGACCTGCAGTGATTATCGCGCCCGTCCGCGTCTCACACACCCCACGGTGACGCCACGCGACCAGCGCCATATCGCCCGGGTGCTCTCGAGATACAGCCTGCGTCGGCCTGGTGGTTGCCCAAAGACCGGGCGGTAGCCCGCACCGACTTCATGATGCGCCGCGAAACCCTTACCCCCGGTTTTGCCAGACAGGTGCAATCTGTCCGGACATCTGCAAGGATGCAGATCATCTATCCTGGAGGGCAATCGTGCGGCGTTTTCATCTATCTGTTTCGACGATCCTCGCCAATTCACTGGCCGGCCTTGCGCTCCTGGGGGCTTCGGCGTGCGCGCAGCAGCCGCCGCTGATTCAGCCTGGCGCGCCTGGGCAGGAAAGCCGCACGCTGGAAGGCCGGGACGCGGCGCGAATCGCGGACAATCGCTATTCGGCGGCCGACGTCGACTTCATGCAGAAGATGATCCATCACCATGGCCAGGCTGTGGAAATGGCAAGCCTCGTGCAGGGTCGCACATCCTCGCCCGCCATCGTCGAACTGGCTGGACGCATCAACGCATCGCAGGCGGACGAGATCGCGTTCATGCAGACATGGCTGCGCGAGCGCGGCGAGCATGCTCCGGCGCCGACCGCGACGATGGCGGACGCCCACGCCGGGCATGCGGTTGCAGGACACACAGCGGCAGGACACGGGGCCGACCATTCGGACATGGTCGGTATGGCGACAGCAGCCCAGCTGACGCAACTGAAGGCCTACAGCCGTGTGGCGTTCGAAAGGGAGTTCCTGGAACTGATGATTGCGCACCATGAGGGCGCGGTCACGATGGTGACGAAACTGCTGGCGGAGCCTGGCTCGGCCTATGATCCTGTGCTGTATCGCTTCACGAGCGATGTGACGAATGAGCAGCAGGCCGAGATCAAGCGCATGACGGCGCTGCTGCGCGGCCTGTCGCCAGACCCGCGCGCCACGTTGAAGGCGGGTTTCCTCGACGCCGGACAGGCGATCAGCAACATGACGCTGGTCGCCAGCATTCCCAAGCCTGTCGGATTCTTCGATCCGTCAAATCCGGAAGGACTGCCCCTGCGCCTGCCAGCAGAGGGCAAGGATGGGGATGCGCGCAGCGGGACGGCGGATGAGGCCAGCCGGCGCGCGCCGTTCCTCAGCTTCGCCAACACGGACATGGCGTTCTCGGGCGACCTGCTGGCCGTCGGCAGTTATCAGGGCGTGCAATTCTACAGGCTCGGCGGAAAAGAGCCCAAACTGATCAGCGCCATTGTCTGCCCCGGTGGGCAGGGCGACGTGTCGATCGTCGGCAATCTGCTTCTGATGTCGGTGGAGGCGCCCAGCGGCCGCGTGGATTGCGGACGTGAAGGCGTTGGCCCGGCCGCCAGCCCCGAACGCTTCCGCGGGCTGCGCATCTTCGACATCTCGAACATCATGCGGCCGCGCCAGGTCGGACAGGTTCAGACGTGCCGCGGCTCGCACACCCACTCCGTTGTCTCGGCAGATGAGCAACGGCTTATTGTCTATAACTCCGGCACTGCGGGCATACGCGACAAGGACGAGCTGGCAGGCTGCGTGATGGGCCAGCCAGGCGACAGCCGCACGGCCCTGTTCCGCGTCGACGTCATCGAGATCCCGCTGGCCGACCCTGCGAAGGCTCGCATTATCGACAGCCCGACGGTTTTCGCTGACGGACAAAGCGGCCAGCTCGGCGGCCTGTGGCTCGGCGGCGATCATGGCGAAGGCACGCAGACGACGAACCGCACTGACCACTGCCACGACATCACGCTGTTCCCGTCGCGCAAGATTGCGGGTGGCGCGTGCTCGGGCAACGGCATCATCTTCGACATCAGCAATCCGCGTGCGCCCAAGCGGATCGACGCCGTCGTCGATGCGGGCTTCGCCTACTGGCACTCGGCGACGTTCAACAATGACGGCACAAAAGTGATCTTCACCGACGAGTGGGGCGGCGGCGGCCGGCCGCGCTGCCGCGTGCAGGATCCCGAGACGTGGGGCGCCAACGCGATCTACGACATTGTCGACGGCAAGCTGGTGTTCCGCAGCTACTACAAGCTGCCTGCGGCGCAGACCGATCTGGAGAACTGCGTCGCGCACAATGGCTCCCTGCTCCCGGTGCCGGGGCGCGACCTGTTTGTGCAGGCCTGGTATCAGGGTGGGCTTTCGATCAGCGACTTCACAGACTCGGCCAAGCCGCGCGAGATCGCGTATTTCGATCGCGGGCCCGTCAATGCCGATCATCAGACGCTGGGAGGCTACTGGTCGATCTACTGGTACGAAGGTCGCATCTACGGCACCGAGATCGCGCGCGGCCTCGACGTGCTCGAGCTGACACCAAGCGAGCATCTGTCGGCGAATGAAATCGCTGCCGCCCGCATGGCGGAGCAGGGCCGCACGGTGAACCCACAGCAGCAATACCCGGTCACCTGGCCCGCGCACCCTGTGGTTGCGCGCGCGTACATGGACCAGCTGGCAAGGGACAACGCCCTGCCCGCTGCAGCGTCGAGCCGGCTGATCGCTGTGCTGGATCAGGCAGCGCCACTCGTTGACCAGAACCGCCGAAACGAAACTGTCGCCAAAGAGCTTCGCGCCGTTGCGCAGGCTCTCGACATTGCCGGTAGCGGCCAGGCGGTCCAGCGGCTGACGGCGCTGCGCGATACGCTCGTGCGCATTGCCGATCGCCTCGCATAGTCCACGACCAGGGCGTGGGCCATCTCGTGCAGGCGACCACATGGCGATGCCGGCGGCCGACGGCGAGGGCGTCTTCAACCCGGCTGC
>CAIKXW010000173.1 GCA_903831485.1 uncultured Alphaproteobacteria bacterium
CTACCCTGTCGTCGGCTCGCCACTGCGCCGGTTCGGCCGGGTCATCGAGGGACAGAAGCAGGAGGGCCTCACGCTTGCCGCAAGGGCCGCGGCGACCGTGATCGCGCCGATGGACGCGCGCGTGCAGTATTCCGGCCTGTTCCGCACCTACGGCCAGATGGTCATCCTCGACGTCGGGAATGACGTGCTGCTGGTCGTTTCGGGCATGGAAAGCCTTTATCCTGAGGCTGGGCAGTGGGTTCTGGCCGGGGAGCCGATCGGCCGCATGGCCGACCAGAAGTCGCCCTCTCCCGAACTTTATCTCGAAGTAAGGAGAGAGGGTCAGCCTGTGGACCCGGAAACTTGGCTGGGCAAACGCGGCTGAATTGTCCCGGACGTTCCGGGGCCTGCTCAAAAGCGGAAGTTGATGCTTTAATCGCCTGTCGCGGCATCGAGGCATGTTGAACTTCGGGAATATGGCGTCAAAGTAACGGTGGGACATCGGGTCGATGACAGAGGAGCAGCGCAGCATGCGCAAGTGGTGGTTGGCCCCGGTAATCGGTGCAGGTCTGGTCGCCGCGACGGTCGGCGTTTCGGCCTTCGCGGTGACGACGAACCAGTCCGCGAAGAAGGCGGAGGTGTTCCAGCAGCTCGACCTGTTCGCCGACATCCTCGCCAAGGCCCAGGCCAACTACGTGACTGAGTTCGAATCGACAGAAGCGATCGAAGCCGCGATCAACGGCATGCTCGCCTCGCTTGACCCCCACTCCTCCTATCTCGACCCCGACGACTTCAAGGACATGCAGACGCAGACGTCCGGCGAATATGGCGGCCTCGGTATTGAGGTCACTGCGCAGGATGGTTTCGTGAAGGTCGTATCGCCGATGGACGGCACGCCCGCCTCGCGCGCCGGCATCAAGTCGGGCGACTTCCTCACCGCCATCGACGGCAAGTCGATTGTCGGCCTGCCGCTCAATGACGCCGTGAAGCAGATGCGCGGCGCCATTGGCTCGGCCATCAATGTCACCGTCGTGCGCGAGAATGTCGAACCGTTCGATGTGTCGCTGACCCGCGAAGCCATCCGGCCGGAAGTCGTTAAGACGAAAGCTATCGGCGATGTCGGCTATCTCCGCATCACCACCTTCAACGAACAGACTGTGAAGGCCCTCGACCGCGGCCTCGAGCAAGTGCGCAAGGATGTACGCGGCGGCCTCAAGGGCCTCGTGCTCGACCTGCGTGACAATCCGGGGGGCCTGCTCGAAGCCTCGATCGAGGTCACCTCGCGCTTCGTGAATGGCGGCGAAGTCGTCTCCACGCGCGGCCGCCGCGAGAGCGATCAGCGCCGCTACAACGCCGTGCGCGCCGCCCGCTTCCCGGACGTGCCGATAGTGGTGCTGGTGAATGGCGGTTCGGCCTCGGCGGCCGAGATCGTCGCCGGCGCCCTGCAGGATCGTAAGCGGGCCGTGATCATGGGCACAACCTCGTTCGGCAAGGGGTCAGTGCAGACCGTGCTGCCGCTCGGACCGGGCAAGGGCGCGATGCGCCTGACCACGTCGCGCTACTACACGCCAGCCGGGCGCTCGATCCAGGGCGCAGGCATCGAGCCGGATTTCGAAGTCGCCGCAGTTCGATTGTCCGACAAGGACATTGCGGAGCTCAAGACACGCGCCGCCCGCTTCAGCGAGTCGGCCCTGCCCAATGCGCTGGAGAATGACCAGGGCGCCGAGCGCAAGCCGCCGCACATTCCGGCCGACATGCCGCCGGATGGCTATGCCGGTGAAGACTACCAGCTCGACCAGGCGGTTGCGCTGCTGCGCGCCGGCAAGGCCAACCCGGCCGCCCTGCCCGCCGTTGCGGCTGCTCCGGCGCCGGCGACAGCCACGCCGTAGGATCTGCTGGAGGTTTGATCGAAAGGCCCGGTGGAAACGCCGGGCCTTTTGCTTTATCGTTGCGTAAAGCGACCGACCCCGAAGCCTGCTGGCAAAAAATCGCTAGCATTTACAATGAGGTCAGCGTCCAAACCGCCGCAGCCGCATTTCCGCGATGTTAACAAAACGAGCGCCAAAATCGCAGCTCGATTTGTTGTGAGGACACCATGGCCGCATCGCGGAATTCCGACGGTTCAGTCGTGCGCACCGGACTGAGCCATGTTGCGCTCAGCCTCTCCGTTTTCGGCATGCTCGGCGCGGGCGCCGTGGGCGCAGCCTTCCTGTTCGGCGACGAGGCGGCCGGCGCGCCGCGTGTCGAGCTGGCGCTGTATTCCGAACAGGACGGCCCGCCGCCCCTCCTCAAGAACCGCTCGCCGCTCGAGGCGCTGGACGCCCATGCCGAAAACGAGGAGCCAAGCCTCGGCGTCGAATACGAGGACGCCGTGCTGCTCGAAGACGGCGACGAGGCGAGCATGACGGTGACCGAGATCGCCTCCAACGCCGGCACGGGTCCCAAGGCCCTGGCGCGCGCGCCGATCGCCGGCTTCGTCGAACGCACGCCTTCCGGCGAGCTTCCCAAGATCGCATCCGACGGACGCACGCCCGCGCAGGTCTATGCCCGCCCCTTCACTGGCGCATCCGACAAGCCGCGCATCGGCCTGATCGTGGGCGGCCTCGGCATGACAGCAAGGCACACGGAAACAGCGATCAAGGAACTGCCGCCGGAAGTGACCTTGTCCTTCCTGGCATACGCGCCCAACCTGCAGGACTGGATCAACAAGGCGCGCGCCGCGGGCCACGAAGTGCTGCTCGAAATGCCGATGGAAGCGTATGACTATCCGAACGTCGACACCGGACCGCTGACGCTGCTGACCAGCGCCAAGCCGGATGAGAATGTGCGTCGCCTCAACGTTATGCTCGGCAAGGCGACGGGCTATTTCGGCGTCACCAACTATCAGGGCGCGCGCTTTGCGACGGATGCAGCGTCGGCGAC
>CAIKXW010000174.1 GCA_903831485.1 uncultured Alphaproteobacteria bacterium
CGGCTATTGCTATGGCGGCACCATGAGCTGGCTGGCCGCGGCGCGGCTGGACGGGCTGTTGGCTGCGTCCTGCTACTACGGCGGCAACATCGCGCAGATGGTCGGCCTCAAGCCGCAATGCCCGACGATCTGCCATTTCGGCGCAAAGGACGCGCATATCCCGCTGGTCGGCGCGGTCGACAGGATCGAAGCGGCGCATCCGGATGTCCCGGTCTACATCTACGATGCTGGCCACGGCTTTGCGCGGAAGAATTCGGCGGACTACGACGCGGCTTCGGACCGGCTTGCGTTCGAACGGACCATCGCGCTGTTCGACAAGTCGTGAAGCTCATCTTCATCTGGGGGTCCGCAGCGTCGGGCAAGCTGACGGTGGGGCAGGCGCTGGCGGCGCAGACGGGGATCCGGCTGTTCCACAATCATCTGGTGGTCGACGCGCTGCTCGAGAAGCTCGCCTTTGGCGAGCCCGAGTTCATCCGGCTGCGCGAGGCCATGTGGATGACGGTGTTCGATAGGGCTGCGAGCGCGGGACAGTCGCTGATCTTCACCTTCCAGCCGGAGCCGACGGTGGAGGCGGGCTTTGCGGAGCGGGTGAAAGCGGTTGTCGAGGGACATGGCGGGGCGGTGAGATTTGTGCGGCTGCTGGTGTCGCGCGAGACGCAGGATGCCCGCATCGCCAACGACAGCCGCATGGCATTCAGGAAACTGGTGTCGCCAGAGATGTTGCGGGAGCGGCGCCCGGGATTCGAGGCGGCGGAGGTGGCGATGCCGGCGGCGGACATGGTGATCGATACCGAATTGGACGAAGCCATCGAGGCCGCACGGAACATTGCCGAAGCCTTCGGCCTGCCGTGGGTTGCCGGGCCCCGTTGAGCTTTCCGGCGAGACTGATAGATTCCTGCGCGTATCTGTCGGGGAGGCAGTCTCACATGAAATTTCTGGTGTTGGCCGCGGCGGCGGCGTTGCTGTCGGCGTGTTCGAGCTTCGAGGTCGCGCAGATCGACCCGAAGACTGGCCTGATAGAGACCTCGACCAAGGCGACGACAATCATCAACAAGAAGGTCGACCTTGATTCGCGCAAGGCGCTGTTGCTGGTTCAGAACGACCCATTCGTGATCGGCCAGGCAAAGGCGCTGAACTACTTCACCGAAATCATCAGCATCGAGCAGCTGGAGACGGCGATCATCCAGGCGAACCTTACGGACAAGGTGCCCACGGTGCGCGAACGGATCGGCATCAACAATGCGGCGAAGAACTACAAGCCGTTCCTCTGGCTGCGTTTCGACATCGACGACACGAAACGTGAATACGTCCAGATGTACCTGACCGACCCTCTGAACATGGAGGATCTCTTTGCCGCCGAGGTCTATATGGACACGGTGTGGGCGGGCGTGAACGACCAGAATGCCTGGTATCCGCTGTTCAACGAGCTGATCACCTATATCAAGGCAAACTCGGCCACTCACGGAAAATAGCCAATAACGCGGCGGACAGCAGGCTCCGCCGCGTCGTATGGACTATCAGCGAACGGCCTTCGCCCAAGCGTCAGCTAATGACTAATCGGGATCGGCAACCGTGCCGGCGATCGCGCCGGCCGCCGCGCCGATGGCCGCGCCGCGTTCAGCGTCGCCGTCTCCGGTGTTATTGCCGATGGCGGCGCCAGCAGCGCCGCCGACGGCCGCGCCGGTGAGGGTGGAGCACGCGCTCATCGAAGCGGCGGCGATCGCGACGGCGAAAAGTGTTTTCAAACCAGACATCTCATTCTCCATGTAGCTGGAGTTCCAAACGCGTGTCCGATTGTCGCGTTCCTGATTTAGGTTAGTCAGCAGCCCAAACGATTCGTAATCTGTGCGGGATGAAGCAGGGGACGCGGTGAACGTTCGGTCAATCGCGATTGCGGGCGGCGGGATAGCGGGCCTTGCGTGTGCGGCGTTGCTGGCGCGCGAGGGCGCCAGGGTCGTCGTTCATGATCGCATGGATGCGCCGGCGCCGGTCGGCTCGGGCCTCATTCTCCAGCCCGTTGGCCTCGCAGTGCTCGACCAGATCGGCGTGGGGGGCAGGCTGCGTGCGCTCGGCGCGCCGATCAAGCGGCTGTTCGGGCGCGTGCAACCCTCGGGTCGTGTGGTGCTCGATGTGCGCTATCGCGCGCTGGGCGGCGGCGCAGGCGAGGGGCTGGCGGTGCATCGCGGCGCGCTGTTCGAGGCGTTGCTGGATGCCGCCCGGCAGTCAGGGGTCATCATTGAGGGCGGATGCGAGGTTGCGGGCGCAGGCGACGGCAGGCTCGTTCTGCGAGGCGGCGCGACGACGGCGAAGTTCGATCTGGTCGTCGATGCGCTGGGCGTGAGGTCGCCGCTGTCGCGCGCGCAGGCGCTACCGCCGCTTCCGTTCGGGGCGCTGTGGGGCAATCTCGAGTGGCCGACCGGGAGCGCGTTCGACGCGATGGCGCTTGAGCAGCGCTACGAGGCGGCGCGCCGGATGGTGGGCGTGCTTCCGATCGGCAGCGTGAGGCCGGGCGCACCGCGACAGGCGGCGTTCTTCTGGAGCCTGCGGCATGCCGATCTCGCTGCATGGCAGGCGGGCGGGCTGGACGCGTGGAAGGCGGACGTCATGCGCCTGTGGCCGCAGACTGCGCCATTCCTGGAGCAGGTCACACAGCGCGAGCAACTGATCTTCGCGAGCTATTGCCATCGCACGCTGCGCTCGCCGCTGAAGGACGGGGTCGTGCATATCGGCGACAGCTGGCATTCGGCCAGCCCGCAGCTGGGTCAGGGCGCGAACATGGCGTTGCTGGACGCGCTGGCGCTTTCGCGCGCCATCGCGACCCATGCCGACACCGGTGTGGCGATCGAGGCCTACGCCCGCGCGCGGCTGGCCCATATCCGCATCTACCAGCTTGCCTCGTGGATGTTCACGCCCGCCTACCAGAGCGATGGCTCAGCCGTGGCGTGGATGCGCGACTGGTTGCTGGCGCCCGTCTCGAAGTTCTGGCCGGCGCCGAAAATCCTTGCCGCGCTTGTGGCCGGCGCTGTCGGCTCGCCGCTGGCCGCAATCGAGGCTGTGAGGGATGGCTGACGGGCCTTCCCAGCGGGGCGGGCGGGCCCTAAAGGTCGGTCCATGAGCAAGGCCATCGACCGCGCGGATGTCTTCAAGTCGGCCCTGAGCGCCGCAACCCGCGCTATCGCGGGGCAGGACGAGCTTGGCGTGGATTTCTCCGTCGACGGCGGGCGGATCACCGAGGGCCAGATCACGCTCACAACGCCGCCCAAGGATCTGACGATGGCGGCGGCCGCGCGGGCGCGCGGGCAGGCCGATGCACTTGCGCTGCGCGTGGCGCATCACGACGCACGCGCCCATGCTCGTGGCATGCCCCAGCGCGAGGATGCGCGGCGGCTGTTCGAGGCGGCGGAACGCGCGCGCATCGAGTCAATCGGCGCGTCGGCACTGGATGGCGTCGCGGAGAATCTCGACTCGGTACTGCAGCAACGCTGCGAGCGAGCGGGATATTCGCGCGTGACGGACAAGAGCCGTGCGCCGATGGATGATGCGCTGGAGTTCGTGCTGCGCGAGGTTCTGACCGGCCGCAAGCTGCCCGCGGCGGCGGAGACGGTTGCGGCTGTCTGGCGCGAGGAGCTCGGCGAGAAGGCTGCCGGTCCGCTGGCGCAGGCGCGGGCGAGCATGCACGACCAGGCAGCGTTCTCGGCGGTGATGCGCAACCTGCTGCGCGATCTTGGACTTGGCGATGAGACCTCGCGCCAGACCGACGACGAAGACGAGAAGGGCGAGGACGACGAGGAAGGCGAAGCCAAGGCCGAGGCGCCCGACGAGAGCGAAGGCGATGGCGAAGGTGAAGGCGAATCGCAGGAGCAGGATTCCAGCGACGCTGGCGAAGGCGAGCCCGGCGACCAGATCGAGGCGACGGCCGCCGACGACGCCGACAGCGACATGGAGGCGACCGAGGCCGACGACGAGCAGGATGCTACGCCACTGCGCCCCAACTGGCGCGACAGCGATGCGTTCAAGTCAGAGTACAAGGCCTTCACGACCGTCCATGACGAGGTGAAGACCGCGGACGAACTTTGCGATCCCGAAGAGTTGGCGCGCCTGCGCGCCTATCTGGATGCGCAGCTGCAGGGCCTGCAGGGGGCAGTGTCGCGGTTGGCCAACCGGCTGCAGCGGCGGCTGATGGCGCAGCAGAATCGCTCGTGGATGTTCGATCTCGAGGAAGGCGTGCTCGATACGTCGCGCCTGACGCGCGTGATTGTCGATCCGACTGCGCCGCTGTCATTCAAGATGGAGGACGAGAGCAAGTTCCGCGACACGGTGGTGACGCTGCTGCTCGACAACTCTGGGTCCATGCGCGGTCGGCCGATCATGGTGGCGGCGCTGTGCGCTGACATCCTTGCTCGCACCCTGGAGCGTTGCGGCGTGAAGGTCGAAATTCTCGGCTTCACGACCCAGGCATGGAAAGGCGGACTGTCGCGCGAGGACTGGATCAAGGCGGGCAAGCCGCCGTCCCCAGGCCGCCTGAACGACCTGCGCCACATCATCTACAAGAGCGCGGATGCGCCGTGGCGGCGCGTGCGACGCAATCTCGGCCTGATGATGCGCGAGGGGCTGCTGAAGGAGAACATCGACGGCGAGGCGCTGCTTTGGGCGCATGACCGGCTGATGGGCCGCGCCGAGCAGCGCAAGATCCTGATGGTGATCTCCGACGGCGCGCCGGTGGACGATTCAACATTGTCGGTGAACGTCGGCAATCCGCTGGAGAAACACCTGCGCGAGGTGATTGCGCATATCGAGGGCGCGTCTCCAATCGAGCTGATCGCCATCGGCATCGGCCATGACGTGACCCGCTGGTATCGCCGCGCCGTCACCATCGTCGAGGCTGAGCAGCTGGGCGGCGTGATGACCGACAAGCTGGCCGAACTGTTCGGCGAGGAAGAGGCGAAGAAGGCGAGGACTTCGAGCCAGGGATCCGACCAGCGCGACCGGCGCGGCGCGCGCGGCGCGGTGACAACCGGGCGCGCGGTGAAGCGGACGACCTTCGGCGAAGTCGCCAAGGGGCGGAGCTCGGCGCGGTGAGAGCCTGGCTGCTTTCCCTTGTTGCTGTCGTGCTCTCAGGGTGCGCGAGTGTTGCCGGGAGCAGGGATTTGAACATCGACACATTGGCGCAGGACTATGTGCGGCTTGCGCTGGAGATCGACGCGCACGAGAGCGGCTATGTCGATGCATACTATGGTCCGGACGAATGGCGAGAGGCGGCGCGGCGCAATCCGCGTGAACGCGGCGCGCTGAAAGCGGCTGCGGACCGGATCGTGGCGGACCTTGCGTCGCTTGCCTCGGCGGGCGGTGAACAGGGCCAGCGTGCGCGCGTGATGATGGCCAACGCATCCAGCGCGCGCTTCAGGCTCGACATGATCGATGGCAAACGCGTGCCGTTTGTGGAGGAGGCGGAGGCGCTGTTTGCGTTGCGCCCGAAATTGCGGCCGCTGTCGGATTTCGAAGGCGCGCTGGCGCGTATCGAGGCGCTGCTGCCGGGGCCTGGCCCGCTGTCCGAGCGCGTCGGCGCCTTCAGGGCGCAGTATTCGGTGCCGGACGAGCGCCTTGCCGACGTGATGCAGGCGGCGATTGCCGAGTGTCGAAAGCGCACCGCTGCGTTCATCCCGTTGCCGACCGGCGAGAGTTTCTCGATGACGCTGGTTAACGACAAGAGTTGGGGCGCGTACAATTACTACAAGGGCGGGAACCAGAGCCTCATCGAGATCAATACGGACCTGCCTGTGTCGATCGGCCATGTGCTCGTGCTCGGATGCCACGAGGGATATCCGGGTCACCACGTGCAGGGCATTTTCAACGAGCGGAACTATCGGGAGCGCGGCTGGGCGGAGTATTCCGTCATGCCGCTCTACGCGCCTGCAGCGCCCCTGAACGAGGGCGGCGCGGATTTCGGGGTCGATCTCGCGTTTCCGGGCGATGAGCGGCTGAAGTTCGAGATCGAGGTGCTTTATCCGCTCGCTGGACTGGACCCGAAAATGGCCCCGGCGTTCGAGACGCTGAGACGCGCTACGAGTGAACTGGACGGCGCGCTGTTGCGGATTTCACAGATGCAGCTCGATGGCGAGATCGATCGGGAGCAGGCGATCACGCTGGCGCAGAAATACCGCCTCGCATCGCGGGATGTTGCGGAGCAGTCGCTAAGGTTCGACGCGGCTTACCGGTCCTACGTGATCAATTACTCGGTGGGCGAGGATCTGGTTCGGGCCTATGTCGACCGTCACGGCGGCGACCAGAAAGCGCGGTGGGCCGCCTATGTGCGGATCATGTCGACACCGACGCTGCCGGCTGACCTGACGCAGTAAATGCGCCATGCGTTCTCGAGACGCTCACCCGCGTCGATATTGGCGCAAAATGAAGTCTCCGAAGGCCCGACGCCTCGGCTGAGCCTTCGGAAAGCGGCGGCGGCTGAACGCCGCCGCCTCAACCCACAACCCTAGCTCGCCGGTTTGACCGAGCTGACCGTCTCGGTGCTGCGATCGACGGTGCACAGCAGCTTGGCGGACGAGTCGTCGGCATTCTTGACCTTGAACAGGTAGACGAAGGCCGCGCCCGTGGCCTTGGTCGAATCCTTGTCGGCTTTCACCGATTTCAATGCCGTGTCCTTGGAGATTTCCGACTTGCAGAGGTTTTCGCCGGACTGGACCGAGATCTTCGCAAGTGCGGGGGCGGCGAGGAGGATTGAGGCGGCAGACAGAAGAATGAGGGAGGAAACGCGGGTCATTTTGATCTCCGTATTGGCCGTCAGGGAGCGCGGCCTTGCGCGCATCCAGACAGTGTCAGGTAGACGCCGTCAAGTGACGCTAGGGTAAAATAGGGCTGGCCAGCGCTAACACCTTCGTCAACTGGAGCTAATCAGCCCTCTGGCAGATGGCCGGATACTCTTGTGGCGTCTAGCGTCGCTGTCTGGCCGAAAAGCGCCACGGAGGACAAAATGGCGGATACGGAAACGGGCAGGGAGCCGGGCGCAACCATCGCGCCGAGCCAGGAGATGTTCGATCTCTATGACCAGTATTGCCACAACGATATCGACCGCCGCACATTCATGGACAGGCTGGGCAAGTTCGCGGTGGGCGGGGTGACGGTGGCGATGCTGGCCGAGGCGTTGCTGCCCCGTTACGCCAGCGCGCTGCAGATGGCCGAGTATGACAGCCGGATCAGGGGCGAGCGGATCACCTATGACTCGCCCAATGGCGCGGGCAAGCAGGGCAAGCAGATGGGCGGCTATCTGGTGCGCCCGGCGAATGCCTCGGCGCGAAAACTGCCCGCCATCGTGGTCGTGCATGAGAACCGCGGGCTCAACCCGCACATTGCAGATGTGGCGCGGCGGACGGCGGCTGCGGGCTTCATCGCGTTTGCGCCTGATGCGCTCTTCCCGCTCGGCGGCTATCCGGGCACGGACGACGAGGGACGCACCATGCAGGCGACCCGCAACGGCGCCGAAATGCTGGAAGACTTCATCGCGGCCGTACAGCTGATGCAGGCGCATCCCGAATGCACGGGCAAGGTCGGCATTGTCGGCTTCTGTTTTGGCGGCGGCGTCTGCAACAACGTAGCGGTGCGCGTGCCGACGCTGGGAGCGTCCGCGCCCTACTATGGCGGCGCGGCGGCGCTGGCCGATGTTCCGAAAATCCAGGCGCCGCTCTTGATTACGCTGGCCGGCATCGACGAGCGGATCAACGCCGCCTATCCCGCCTATGAGGCTGAGCTGAAGAAGGCCGGCAAGACAGTGACCGTCCATACCTATGAGGGTTGCCAGCACGGCTTTCACAACGACACCACGCCGCGCTTCGATCCCGAGAATGCGCGCGTGGCGTGGATCCGCACGCTCGACTTCTTCCGTCAGCACCTGACCTGAGGCTGTTCATGACGTATTGTGTAACCGCCGCCCTCGCGGCCGTTCTGCTCCTTTCTGCTTGCGGAGGAAGCGCGCCTGCGCCGGCTGCCGAGACGCCCGCCACAGTGGCGCCAGTCGCAGACGTAGCGACTGTTCCCCCCGCGGTGGATGGCTGGCGCGAGTATCCATTGCCCGAACGTGTCGTCTCCATCAGGCCGGGCAAATGGCGCACGGATGTGATCGACGTGCCTGTGCCCATGGGGAAAGGGCTCGAATACAAGCTCACGATGAGGAAGGGCGACGGGCTGGTCTACACCGTCACCTATGGCGAGCTCGAACATGCGGGCCTGATGGTGGTGGAGTTCCATGGCCATACCGAGCAGGTCGATGGCGTGGGCGACCTGATGTACTATTCGAAGGGCGGCGGCTCCGAGCAGAGCGGCGTCTTTACCGCGCCCTGGGACGGCATTCATGGCTGGTATCTCAAGAATGACGGCGACAAGGATGTCGTGGTCAAGCTTGAGCTGGCCGGCTTCTACGAACCACAGGCGAAGTAGACCCGGTCAGGTCGTGTGCTGTTCCTGCAGCCAGCGCGTCATCACGCCGCCGCGCACGCATTGCGCCCACGCCTGTTCCGGCGTCTCGGCATAGGTGAACAGCGTCTCGTCCACTTTCGAGATGACGCCGTGCTTCACGAGAGCGTGGAAGTTGACGACTTCCTCCCAGAACTTCTGGTCGTAGAGCACGATCGGGATAGGCGGCGACTTGCCAGTCTGGCGCAGCGCCAGGATTTCGAACAGCTCGTCAAGCGTGCCGACGCCGCCGGGGAAGACGACAAGCGCATTGGCGCGCATGGCGAAGTGCATCTTGCGCATCGCGAAATAGTGGAAGCGGAAGGTGAGGTCCGGCGTCGAGAACGCGTTGGGTTCCTGCTCCATCGGCAGGGTGATGTTGTAGCCGATGGACGGCGCGTCGACATCATGTGCGCCGCGATTGGCCGCTTCCATGATGCCCGGGCCGCCGCCTGTGGCGATGACGTTGTCGCGCGGGCCGCCATTCTGGAGTTTGGCGCCGCCTTTCTCAGAGACGATGCGCGCAAATGTGCGGGCATCGTTGTACCAGCGGCGATGATCTGGCGGGCCCTTCTCGCTGAAGCGCGCCGAGCCGAACACGACGATGGTGGAGCGCACCCCCCATCGGTCGAGCGCTTCCTCCGCCTTGTTGTACTCCAGCATGAAGCGAACGCCACGCATGGAGTCGCCGAGGAGGTATTCCTGGTCCAGCGCGGCGAGGCGATATGTGGAGGAGGCCATCTGAGGCTTGTTTGCGCCCTTGCCGCCGGCAAGCTGCGGAATGTCCGCCTTGGTGAGCGTGCCCGCGATTGCTGCGGGCTTCGGCTTGCCTGCGGGTTTCGAGGTGGGTTTGCGGGCCATCGGCGTCTCTTCTAAAGGGCCGCCTGTTTAGCCAGAACTGGCAAAAGAAGCGACCTGAAAAGCAGCGAGAATTGCTGCTACTCCATGATGTCCTCGTTCCACAGGGCAGGATTCGCCGCAATGAAATCGCACATCTGGCGAATGGAGGGCTCGTGAGCGGCGTCGATCACGTCGACGCCGTGGCTGCGCAGGAAGACTTCGTTGCCGCCGAAATTGACCGTGTCGTTGATGACGAGACGTGGGATCTTGAACTGCACGATCGTGCCCGCGCACATCATGCAGGGCGACAGCGATGTGTAGAGCGTGGTGTCGCGATAGGTGGGCTGCCGCCCCGCGTTGCGCAGGCAATCCATCTCGCCATGCGCGATCGGGTCGCTCTGCTGGACGCGCTGGTTGTGACCAGCGGAGATCAGCTGCTCGCCGCGCGCGAGCGCCGAGCCGATGGGCAAGCCGCCTTGCTCGAGCGAGCGGCGTGCTTCGTCGAACGAGAGGGTGACGAAGCGGAGGTCTGCCGCCGCGAACAACACCTAGTGCGCCTCTGCCCATGACTTCGCGGACTTGGCTTCGACCACCAGCGGCACATTCAGTTGCACAACAGGGAGGGGCGCGTTCGACATGGTCTTCGTTGCAATCTCGGCGAGCGCTTTCGCCTCTTTCTCCGGACACTCGAACACCAGCTCATCGTGCACCTGCAGCAGCATGCGCGCCTGCAGGCCCGCATCCTTCAGCGCCTGCGGCATGCGGATCATCGCGCGCTTGATGATGTCCGCAGCGGAGCCCTGCAGCGGCGCGTTGATCGCCTGGCGTTCGCCGAAGGAGCGCTCGGCGCCGTTGGGCGACTTGATCTGCGGAAGCCAGACTTTCCGGCCGAAGATCGTCTCGACATATCCATGCTCGCGGCCGAAGGCGCGATACTGCTCCATGTAGTCCTGGATGCCGGGAAATTTCTGGAAGTACTTCTTGATGTAGGCGGCGGCCTCTTCGCGGGGAATGGATAGCTGCCGCGCGAGGCCGAAGCCCGAGATGCCGTAGATGATACCGAAATTGATCGCCTTCGCCTGGCGGCGGATCATCGGGTCCATGCCCTTCACGGGCACGTTGAACATCTCGCTCGCGGTCATCGCATGGATGTCGACGCCGTCGTTGAAGGCCTGGCGCAGGCTCGGGATGTCAGCGACGTGGGCGAGCAAGCGCAGTTCGATCTGCGAGTAGTCCGCCGACAGCAGGACATTGCCCGGCGCGGCGATGAACGCCTCGCGAATCTTGCGGCCTTCCTCGGTGCGGATGGGGATGTTCTGCAGGTTCGGGTCGGTGGAGGCGAGGCGGCCGGTCTGGGCGCCGGCGAGCGAGTAGGACGTGTGGACGTGGCCAGTGTCCCTGTTGATCGCCTCGCTGAGCGTCTCGGTATAGGTGGAGCGCAGCTTGGACAGCATGCGCCAGTCGAGCAGGACTTTCGGGAGTTCGTGGCCGTAGGCGGCGAGATCTTCGAGCGCGTCGGCGCCGGTGGCCCATGCGCCTGTCTTGGTGCGCTTGGCGCCGACGACATCGGCAAGCTTCATCTCGTCGAACAGGATTTCGCCGAGCTGTTTGGGGCTGCCGAGATTGAAGGGCCGGCCGGCAAGCTTGTGGGCCTCATCCTCAAGCCCGGCCATGCGCTGGGCGAATTCGCCGGAGAGTTGCGACAGGCGGTTGCGATCAACCAGGATCCCTGCGCGCTCCATCTCGGACACGACGGGAACAAGTGGTCGGTCCATCGTCTCATAAACGGTGGTGACACCCTCACGTGACAGGCGCGGCTTGAGGCGCTCCCATAGCCGGAAGGTTACGTCGGCGTCTTCGGCGGCGTAGCGCGTCGCCTTGTCGATGGGCGTCTGATCAAAGGTGATCTGCGACTTGCCTGAGCCGATCAGCTCCTTGATCGGGATCGGCGTGTGGCCGAGATGGAGTTCGGACAACTCGTCCATGCCATGATTGTGCTGGCCGGCTTCCAGCACGAAGGACAGCAGCATGGTGTCGTCGATCGGCCCGACATCGATGCCGAGACCGCAGAAGATCGACATGTCGTACTTGATGTTCTGGCCGATCTTGAGGACGGCGCGGTCTTCCAGCAGCGGCTTCAGCAGCTCAAGCGCGGTCGACATGTCGATCTGCTTCGGCTTGTCGCCTGACAGCAGGTCCGTCTTGTTGGCGCCGTGGCCGAGCGGAATGTAGCAGGCCTTGCCCAGGGCCAGCGCCATCGAGACGCCGGCGAGCCGCGCCGTCATCGGGTCGAGGCCGTCGGTTTCAGTGTCGACTGCGACGAAGCCCTGTTCCTTGGCCGTCACGATCCACCACATGAGACGCTCGATCTCGGTCACAGTTTCGTAGGCGTCGAGGTTGAACGGATGGGCTTCGGGCGGCTGTGGTTCGAAGCTCTCGCCGGGTACGCCATTGGCGGCGGGCGTCGCGGTCTTCACGGCGGCGGCGCCATTTGCCGCCAGTGCTTTCGACAGCGACTGTCCGCCAGCGGAGGATGAGACCGGCGGCGCGCCTTCGACGCCGAGTGTCTGAGACACGCGCGTGGTAAGCGTGCGGAATTCCATCTCCTGCAGGAAGGCGAGCAGTGGACCGGGCTCGGGGTCCGATACGCCGAGCTGTTCGAGCGGTACTTCGATGGCCACATCATCCTTCAGCGTGACCAGAACTTTCGAGAGCCGCGCCTTGTCGGCGTGCTCGATCAGCGACTCGCGGCGCTTGGGCTGCTTGATCTCGGACGCGCGGGCAAGCAGCGTTTCGAGGTCGCCATACTCCTGGATCAGCAGGGCGGCAGTCTTGATTCCGATGCCGGGCACGCCCGGAACGTTATCGACGCTGTCACCGCACAGGGCCTGCACGTCGATCACCTTGTCCGGCGTCACGCCGAATTTTTCGAACACTTCCGGTGCGCAGATTTTGCGGTCCTTGACCGTATCGAGCATGCAGACCTGATCGTTGATCAGCTGCATCAGGTCCTTGTCCGCCGAGACGATCGACACGCGCGCGCCCTTGGCGGCAGACTGCCGTGCATAGGTGGCGATGAGATCGTCGGCCTCGAAGCCCTTCATCTCGAGTGCGGGCTGGCCAAAGGCGATGGCGGCGCGGCGCACCAACGGGAACTGGGGGATCAGGTCCTCGGGCGGATCGGGACGTTGCGCCTTGTACTGGTCGTAGAGATCGTTGCGAAAGGTATGCGCGCCGGCGTCGAATATGCAGGCGAAGTGTGTCGGCTGGTCCCCCGCCTTGAGGTCCTCCAGCACCTTCCACAGCATGTTGCAGAAGCCCGAAATCGCGCCGACGGGCAAGCCGTCCGACTTGCGCGTCAGCTTCGGCAGGGCGTGGTAGGCGCGGAAGATAAAGCCGGACGCATCGATCAGATAGACGTGGCTCGTCGCGTCGACGGGGCGGTGCACGGGCATGAGAGACCTCTTCTTGCCCTTCACCTAACAGGCCATGCCCGAGAGTGCCAGATTGTCCGGGCGAGACGCTCGCGGGCCCCATCAGGCCTTCAACACGAGTACATGCGCGCGAGGGCGGCAGTGCTGCCCTTCCCGCCTTGCACCGGTCCTTAAGAGCTTTCGGCTACCTTGCCGCCTGACGTTGAAAGTTCGTCAACACTCGCATGGGGGCGGCTCTTGGTAGGAACGATGGGAGCACGGCGAACGTTGGCGGGGTGGCTCAGGCAGGAGGTCTGGGCGCCCGCTGACAAGAGCGGAATTGTCGTCGTCTCCGTGCTGGCGCTGTTTGCGGCTCCCCATGTGAACTACTTCCTCGGATGGCAGTTCACGGCGGCGTTCGTCGTTGTGGCCATCGTGTCCGCTGTCGCTACAGAGGTGCTGGTGGGCCGTGTGCTGGCAGCCCGGGACCGTTCAAACATTCCAGGTACGATCGCCGGCATGGTTTCATACGCGGCGTGGGCGGTGTTGGCGCTGTGCCTCTATTCGACCGGTGATTCCGCCGCCGTCGTCATCGCTGTGGCGACCTCAACCACGTCTGCCATTTACGCGGTATTCAACCGCCAGAGCTCGATCTGGGCTCTCGTGCCGACGGTCAGCGTTCCGGTGCTGGCGCTCCTTTGCATGATGCTGCACACCGTATGGACGCAGCTGCCGTGGACCGTCGCAATTGCTGGGTCGGTCACATCGCTGGGCACCGTAGTCTGCATCGCCCAAGCGGCTTGGTCCGCTGCACAATCAAGCCGCCAGCTCAACCGTGCAGTGGAGGCAAGCCACTCGACAAGCAAAAAACTGGAATTCGTTGTGTCGTCTACCGGTGATGGATATTTCGAGATTGGTCTCGACCCTCTGACTTTCCATCCCGACGAGACCTTCGCGGCTTTGCTCGGGGTCGAGCCGGTCGAGGCGCCGCTATGGACGCTCACCCAGCGGACTCATCCCGACGACGTGCCGCTGGGATCCGACCGGATCAGGCAGGTCCGCGCTGGACGCATCGACGCGACCGACCAGGAAATCAGGCTGCTCACCGCCAGCGGTGAGTACATCTGGTTCCAGATGCGCTCGCGCGTTATCCACGCGGACGATCCGTCGAGGCGCCGCGTCATCGGCATTATCGTCAACCTGTCGCGCTGGAAGGCCCTGGAGGGCGAACTCCGCGCGGCGAAGGAATCGGCCGAGGCGCACTCGGTCGCCAAGTCGCAATTCCTCGCCAACATGAGCCACGAGATCCGCACGCCCCTCAACGGCGTTCTGGGCATGGCTCAGGCGCTGGACGCGGACGAACTATCGCCGCCGCAGAAGGAAAAAGTCGGCGTCATCCTGGATTCCGGCAAGTCGCTGATGGCGTTGCTCAACGATGTTCTGGACCTGACAAAGATCGAGGCGGGGAAAATGGAAATTTCCGCGGTGCCCGGCGACTTCCTGCATACAATGAAGCGCACCCGGCAGCTCTTCCAGGCGACGGCCGAGGAAAAGGGTCTCGACCTGCTGGTCCGATACGACTCGAACTTCCCGCAGCGCCTCAGCTACGATCCCACGCGCGTGCGCCAGTGCGTCAGCAACCTGGTCTCGAACGCCATCAAGTTCACCAGCAAGGGCCGCGTCGAGATTTCGCTCTCCTCGAAGCGGCTCGAGACCGACGATCACATGGTCGTCGTCGAAGTCAGCGACACCGGGGTGGGCATGGCGGAGGAGACGGTGGGCAAGCTGTTCTCCGTCTTCACCCAGGCCGATGGCGCGACCACGCGCAAGTTCGGCGGATCAGGCCTTGGTCTCGCCATCTCGCGGCAGCTCGCGCGCATGATGGGCGGCGACATCACGGTCACAAGCGAACCGGGCAAGGGGTCAGTTTTCCGCTTCACCTTCCGTGCGCACGAAGCGGCCGCAGCCACGCCCTCGCCCGGGCCGTCCCCGTCCCGCATCCCCGAACCTTCGCGGAAATCATTGCGCGGCATGCGGGTGCTGCTGACGGACGACAACGCCATCAACCGCCAGGTCATCAAGCTGTTTCTCGCGCCGCAGGGCTGCGACATCGTTGAGGCGACCAACGGCAAGGAGGCGCTGGACCTTCTCGCGCAGCATGACTTCGATATCGTCCTGCTCGACGTCCACATGCCCGTCATGGACGGCAAGGAAGCGATCCAGCGCATGCGCGCAGAGCCGCGCTGGAAGAACATGCCCGTCATCGCCCTGACGGCCGACGCCATGAGCGGCGACCGCGAGAAATACATTGCGCTGGGGATGACGGACTATGTGTCCAAACCGGTGGACCAGCGCGAGCTGATCGCCAAGATGCACCAGGTGAAGGGCCTTGAGGCTGAACAGACCCGCCCGGCCATCCGCACCGCCTAGAGGCCACCCCGGCCTTCGGCTGCACACGCCCGCGTGATCCTTCGCGCAGGCGGCGCGCCGGCCATCTTTGTTCCGCAATTTCGGCGTTGGTTCGGCCTCCGATGGCCTGTTCCTGGCGGGCGGGTCGCCTTGCGGACGCGGCGCTTTGGGGCCAAGGTCTGCAATCGATTCAGCCCCCGTGCGGGCTGAAAGACTGGGAGTTCTGAACTCATGCCGGGCACGTCGTCCAAGCGCTCGCTTCTCATCAAGGTCGGCATTCCGGTGCTGGGCGTGGCGGCTATCGCGGGCGCCTTCTTCGCGCCGGCGCTCCTGAAAATGGAAGCCCCGCCCCCGGCGATCGCCCAGCCCGGCGCACCCCTCTCTCCGGTGTCTGCAGCAGCCGTCATGGGCGAGGATTTTTCCGCCCTGGCGAAAAGCCTGATGCCGGCCGTGGTCAACATTGCAACACGCCAGACCGTGTCGCGCGGCGACGGCCTGCCAGCGTTCGGCCCGAACTCCCCGCTCAACGAGTTCAACGACCTTCTCGGCCGCGGGCAGGGCGGCGCGCGGCGCCAGTCCTCGCTCGGCTCCGGCTTCATCGTGGATTCCGCCGGCTATGTGGTGACCAACAACCACGTCATCGAGGGCGCCGACGAGATCGACGTCGTGCTGTCGGATGGCTCCGTGCTGGCCGCCAAGCTGGTCGGCGCGGATGAGGATGTCGACCTTGCCCTCCTGAAGGTCGAGCCGCGCGCGCCGCTGACGGCTGTGCCATGGGGCAATTCGGATTCGGCGGATGTCGGTCAATGGGTGGTCGCCATCGGCAACCCGTTCGGCCTCGGCGGCACGGTGACCGCGGGCATCATCTCCGCCCGTAACCGTGATATCAGCGCGGGTTCGTACGACGACTTCATCCAGACCGATGCCGCGATCAACAAGGGCAACTCCGGAGGGCCGCTGTTCAACCTGCGTGGCGAAGTCATCGGCGTGAACACCGCCATCATCTCGCCGGGTGAGGCGGGCGGATCGGTCGGCGTCGGCTTCTCCGTGCCTGCGAACTTCGCCAAGGTCGTCACGCAACAGCTGCGCGAATTCGGCCAGACTCGCCGCGGCACGATGGGCCTGACGGCCCGTTCGGTCGACCAGGCGATAGCGGAATCCTACGGGCTGCAGAAGCCCGAAGGGGCCATCGTCACGTCGGTCGAGGCGGGCGGCGCGGCTGAAGTTGCAGGGCTCAAACAGGGCGACCTGATCACTGCCATCAACAACCAGCAGATCCGCGAAAGCCGCGACCTGTTCCGCATCATGGGCGTGACGCAGGTCGGTACGCAGGTGTCGGTGCGCTATCTTCGCAATGGCAAGGCGGCGACCGCAAGCTTCAAGCTGGCGTCGGCCAGCGCCGCGGCAGCTGCCGCCAAGCCCGAGGAAAATGACGTCGCAACGGCGCTCACCAACATTCTCGGTATCCAGTTCAAGGTGATCGAGGACGCGGATCGCCGCCGTCGCAGCATCCCCGCCTCCGTGCGCGGCGTGCTTGTGCAGTCGATCGAGACCGGCTCGGACGCGCTCGGCAAGATTCCGATCGGCGCGGTTGTCACCGAGGTCCACTTCCAGCCGGTGTCATCGCCCGAACAGGCGATTGCCGCCGCCGAAGCCGCGAAGGCTGCCGGCAAGCCCGTCCTGCTCCAGCTCTGGGGCGATGACGAGGTGAGCTACGTCGCCGTGCGTCCGCGTTAGGCGCTGACGATGTCGCTGATGGCGTAGCCTTGGAAGAACAGCGCTGCGCGCAGGTCAGTGTGCTCAATGCGCGCGCGCGTCTCTGCCGCAACGATCGGCTTTGCCTTGTAGGCGATGCCGAGTCCGGCCGCGCGGATCATGTCGAGATCGTTCGCCCCATCGCCCATCGCGAGTGCATCATCCGCCGTCAGGCCGAGCGCAGCCGTCTCTTCGAGCAGCGCGGTGAGCTTTGCCTCGCGGCCGAGGATGGGCTGTCCGACCGCGCCGGTCAGCACTGCGCCATCGTCGATCAGTGTATTGGCGCGGTCGGCTTCGAACCCTGCCATCGCCGCAACGCGCGAGGTGAAATAGCGGAACCCGCCCGACACCAGCACGGCGCGCGCGCCATGCGCCTTCATCGTCGCGACAAGCTCCCGTGCGCCAGCGTTGAGCCGCACGCGCTCTGCGTGGCAGGCCTCCAGCGCCGACAGGTTCAGCCCCTTCAGCATCGCCACCCGCTGGGTCAGCGCGCCGGCGAAATCGAGCTCGCCCCGCATCGCGCGTTCGGTGATGGCGGAAACTTCCCCCTTGAGACCCGCGAAGTCGGCAAGCTCATCCAGGCACTCCTGCCCGATGATGGTCGAGTCCATGTCGGAAATCAGCAGGCGCTTGCGCCGGTTCGCCGCCGGCGTGATCGCCCAGTCAGCGCCCTGCGCGGGGGCTTCAGCCTCAAGCCAGGCGACCAGTTCTGCGCCGCCCGCCACGGACGTTTCCGCAACGCTCCAGCCCGCGCCGGAACGATCCGCCACATCGCCAGTCCTCCCCGGAGCCGCCGCTGCTATAGCAAGGACGGCCGCATTGCGCGAAACCAGCGTCAGCACGAGGGCCTGAGGATTGGTCATGTCGGTGTGAGTGAGGCCAGTATGAATGATGGACGTGACTGCCGGGTCGCGTTAGGGCGGGCCACGCGCTCTATCAGGGGGCGCGGGCACGCGTAAACAGCGAAGCTGGGGGCACAGGTCTGGATACGAGGGAAACCACCACCGCAATGCGTCCTGCGATCCTCATTCACGGACCCACAGCCAGCGGCAAGACAAGGCTGGCAATCGCGCTCGCCCGTAAGCACGGCGGCGAGATCGTCAATGCCGATGCGATGCAGTGCTATGCCGACCTCAACGTGCTGACTGCCCGTCCGGACGCTGAGGAACTGGCCAGCGCGCCTCACCACCTGTTCGGCCATGTCGATGCCGCCGCCCGCTATTCCGTCGGCGTCTGGAGCAAGGATGCCGCCGCGAAGATCGCAGAGCTGCGCGACGCCGGAAGATTGCCCATTATCGTCGGCGGCACGGGGCTCTATCTCATGGCGCTGACGGAGGGCCTGTCGGATATCCCGGCGGTGTCGGACCAGCACCGCGACAAGGCCCGCGCCATGGTCGAGGCCGACCAGACAGGCGCGCGCGCGATGCTGCTGGAGAAGGATCCGGCCACAGCAGACCGCATCGAAGCCAACGATCGCCAGCGCACGTCGCGCGCGCTGGAAGTCCTGTTCGCGACGGGCAAACCACTATCGAGCTTTCACGGGCAGGCAGCGCCGGTGCTGCCGCCGGGGACATGGGCAGGCATCACACTGACGCCGCCGCGCGAAACGCTCTATGCGCGCATCAACGCCCGCGTCGATGCGATGATGCGCGCCAATGCGCTCGACGAGGCGCGAGCGCTCTGGCAGCGCCGCCTGGATTCAGCCCTTCCCGTGATGCGCGCGCACGGGATGCCGGGCTTCTGCGACCATTTCGAAGGGCGCGCCTCACTCGCCGACGCAGTCGACCGCTGCAAGCGCGACACCCGCCGCTACGCCAAGCGCCAGATGACCTGGATCGCCCATCAGTTCACCCTCTGGCCCCGCATCCCGTCCGAGGATCTGTCCGTGCGCGTGCGGGTGATCTCGGACATTGCGGCGGAAGCGGTAGGTTAGGGCGCGTTAGGCGAGCAAGCGCCTGGTGTAGTGAAGGAACGTATCGTTCCAACTGTCGAGGGTCAAATCTTGCCGTCCCGCCCCCGTTGACGCTGCGCAGTTGAAACGGTATTCCCACTTTTTACAGCGTTCGAGGGAGAAAACGCCATGCGCGAGAGGTCAAAGACCCTCGTAAACGTAATCGGATCGCCGCCGGCCCGCTGATACGACGGGCTGGAACGGCGAACGACGACATCAAAGGGCCCGCGCGGCCCTTTTTCTTTTCCCAAAACCTGCAGAACACTCCGAAACCTGAGAAGACTGGCGAGCGGCGAGATGGACGGAAACAGCAAGATGGATGCGGCGACCCAGAAACAGGGTGAAGAGCAGCTGACCGGCGCGGAGATCGTGCTGCGCGCGCTCGCCGACCAGGGCGTCGACACGATCTTCGGCTATCCCGGCGGCGCGGTCCTTCCGATCTATGACGCGATCTATGCCCAGCAGCAGGTGCGCCACATCCTTGTGCGCCACGAGCAGGGCGCCGGCCACATGGCGGAAGGTTATGCCCGCTCCACCGGACGTTGCGGCGTCGCGCTCGCCACATCGGGCCCCGGCGCCACCAACATGGTGACGCCGCTGGCCGACGCACTGATGGATTCGATCCCGATGGTCTGCTTCACGGGCCAGGTGCCGACGCACCTGATCGGCTCGGATGCGTTCCAGGAAGCCGATACGGTCGGCATCACGCGCGCCTGCACGAAGCACAATTATCTTGTGCGCGACGTGAAGGATCTCGCGCGCATCATCCACGAGGCCTTCTATGTCGCGACTCACGGCCGCCCCGGCCCTGTCCTGGTCGACATTCCAAAGAGCGTCCAGTTCGCCAAGGGGACCTATGTCGGTCCCGAGGCCATCGAGCATCGCACCTATCACCCGCGCACCGAGCCGCAGGACAAGCGCATCGAGGAAGCCGTCGCCCTGATGGCGACGGCGCAGCGCCCGATCATCTATTCCGGTGGCGGCGTCATCAATTCCGGCCCGGCGGCTTCCGAGGCCCTGCGCGCGCTGGCGAAGGCAACCGGTTGGCCTGTCACCTCCACGCTGATGGGCCTCGGCGCCTATCCGGCTTCCGGCGAGCAGTGGCTCGGCATGGTCGGCATGCACGGCTCATTCGAGTCCAACAACGCCATGCACGATTGCGACGTGATGCTCTGCGTCGGCGCCCGATTTGACGATCGTGTCACGGGCCGCCTCGATGCCTTCTCGCCGAACTCGAAGAAGATCCACATCGATATCGACCCGTCCTCGATCAACAAGAACGTCCGCGCGGATGTTCCGATCGTGGCTGATTGCGGCAAGGCGCTGAAGGCGATCACCACGGCGTGGAATCGCAGGATGAGCCGCAAGCCGGATCTCTCGGGCTGGTGGAAGCAGATCGATACATGGCGCGCCCGCAAGGGCTTTGCCTATCCGAATTCCAAAACGCTGATCAAGCCGCAGTACGCGATCGAGCGCCTCTACGCGCTGACCAAAGACCGTGACGTCTACATCACGACGGAAGTGGGCCAGCACCAGATGTGGGCCGCGCAGTTCTTCCATTTCGACCAGCCCAATCGCTGGATGACGTCCGGCGGGCTCGGCACGATGGGCTATGGCCTGCCGGCGGCAATCGGCGTGCAGGCGGCGCATCCCGATGCGCTGGTCATCGACATCGCGGGCGATGCCTCCGTCCAGATGACGATGCAGGAGATGTCGACGGCCATCCAGCACAACCTGCCGGTGAAGATCTTCATCCTCAACAATGAGTGGATGGGCATGGTGCGCCAGTGGCAGCAACTGCTGCACGGCGAGCGCTACTCGCATTCCTATTCCGAGAGCCTGCCCGACTTCGTGAAGCTCGCCGAGGCCTACGGGTGCCACGGGATACGCTGTGAGGATCCGGCCAATCTCGACGAGGCGATCATGGACATGATCAACACGCCCAAGCCCGTCCTGTTCGATTGCCGGGTTGAGAAGGCCGAGAACTGCTTCCCGATGATCCCGTCGGGCGCGGCCCATAACGAGATGATCCTCGGCAAGATCACCGGCGACGAAATCAGCGATGCTGGAAAGATGCTGGTCTGAGATGAAACGCGCTGCGCATATCATCGCAGCCCTGATGCTCGCCGCGGCCTGCGAGCCGGCGGCGCCTGAACTCGACGGCGCGCCAGCGCCCGCCACTGGCGAGACGATAGCGTCCGGCGAACTTGCTGGATCGCCGGGCGCGCAGCAGATCATCCTGCCCGGCGTGATGAACATCGCTGCGCCGATCGACGCGCAGGTGGTGAACACCTGTGAGAAGATCGTCGCGGTCGACTATGACCAGCCGCCGGCCATGGCCTGCGTGATGTTCCTCCGCGATGGCGAACCAGCCGCGCCCGACGCCGAGTTTGATCGCCTGCTCGACTACCAGCTCGTCACCGCAGGATGGACGCTCGTGCGCTCCACCGGCGCCCAGCATTATTTCGAACACGCCAAGTCTGGCACGGACTGCGCCGACCTGTCTGTCTTCACAGCGCTCGACGCCACACAACTTGATCGCCTGTCGAAGGCGTCGAACGCCGCAGCGGCGCCCCAAGGCAAGTCATGGCGCGGCTATTCAATTCCTGCGAGCATGCCTGAGACCTGCGGCGCAGACCGCATGCGGCCATAGGGGAGGGTGATGCAGGAATTCTTCGAGAGCTTTGGCATCGAACAGTGGCTGACCCTGGTGTCGGCCGGGCTCGCCATCTTCTCCTTCTTCCTCAACCTGCACCTCGTCGCGCGCCAGGAAAAGCGCAATCGCGTGTCGATGAAGATGGCGCACGACAGCGATGTTATCGGCTGGTCGGACGAGGTGGTGACGCTTCTGGCCCACGCGCAGGAAATGCTTGTCGAGAAGGGCGTCTCCTACAACGATGCAGATTTTCGCGCCCGTCGCTCGGATGTCCGCGCGCGTCTCTCCGCCCTGATTGATCGCGGCCGGCTGTTCTTCCCGAACCGCAAGCATGGCGATTACGGCATGGACAAGGAGCCCGGCTTCCAGGGCCGCAGGCACAAGGCGCTGGACGAGCTCGTCCATGCCTATGGCGTGATCGACGCCGCGGGGGACGCGCCCGGCCCCGACCGCGAGACCAGCGACAAGCTCACCGTACACCGCCGCAGATTCATGGCCGAGATATTCACGTCCGTTGATCCCGTCCGCCGCGGCGAGAACATGAAGGAACTCACCTGATGGCCCGCGCCGCCCGCACCCGCACCCCCGCCAACAACGGCGTCCGCGACGACCCCGCGTCCGCTTACGACATGACGCA
>CAIKXW010000175.1 GCA_903831485.1 uncultured Alphaproteobacteria bacterium
ATTCGAACCCCGGAATGGCGGTACCAAAAACCGCTGCCTTACCACTTGGCGACGCCCCAGTGCAGGGAGAGGGCGGAGAGTTATGCAATTCGCGCGCGGAAAGCAACTGCCCGGATCGGCCCTGTTTTGACGCAGTTTCGCCTGCAGAGGTCGCCCCGATCGATCGGATTTGGCGGGCTTTTTCCGCCGTTGCGCGCCAATCGGAAAGCCGCTATAGCCCCGCCTCCGTCGGAGTATAGCTCAGCCTGGTAGAGCGCTTGCTTCGGGAGCAAGAGGTCGTTGGTTCGAATCCAGCTACTCCGACCAGGACAGCTCCCGCCCCATCAAATCGTTAACATGCCGGCATTCCGGCGGTGACGTGGACGTGTGTTTGCGGCTAAGGCAGGTCAAGCGCCCGGAGACCTGCATGCGTACTTTCCTCCTCACCTTCCTTGGCGGCCTTGCGGCGCTGGTGGTGTTTTTCGTCCTGATCCCCCTGATGCTGCTGATGTCCTTCCTGCCCTCGGGCGAGCCGCAGCGGGTGCCAAACGCCGTCATTGAGGTCGACCTGCGCCGGTCGTGGCCTGACCAGCCGGCGGCGGATGCCCTCAGCGCGGCGTTCGGCGATGTGTCCTTCGTCGAGGTGCTATTGCGGCTCAATTCGGCGGCGAGCGATCCCAATGTGAAGGGCGTGTTCGTTCGCGCGCCGGAGGTGGACCTCGGCTCGTCGCGCGCGGAGGAGTTGCGCTCGGCCTTCCTGCGCCTGCGGGCGGCCGACAAGTTCATCATCGCTCATACACAGGGGTTCCTCGCGAGCGGGCCTTCGTCCTATCGCGCAATCTCGGCGGCGAACGAGATCTGGATGCAGCCGGGCACGTCGTTCGAGACGCCGGGCATCACGTTCGAGACGCTGTTCCTTGGCGGGGCGTTCGAAAAAATCAAAGTCGATCCGCAGATCGAGCAGTTCTACGAATTCAAGAACGCAGCCGACACCTACAAGCGAACGGGCTATTCCGAGCCGCATGCGCTGGCGATGACTGCGCTGGCGACGAGCGTCTGGGGCCATTCGATTGCGGACATCGCGGCGGACCGGAACATGCAGCCGGCGGCGTTGCGCACGTTGTTGGAAGCAAGTCCCTATTCTTCGGAACGCGCCGTGGAGCTGAAGCTTGTCGACAAGCTGGGCTATCCAGAGGAGGCGGCGGGCGCTGCGCGGACGCGCGCCGAGGGCGAGCTGGTTACGATCGCGAATTATGGAGGCCGGTCGCCCGACGGGAAGGCGGTCATCGCGATCGTCGGCGGCGAAGGCGACATCGTGACGGGCGGCGGCAGTTCGGGCGACGTGTTCTCGATCGGGACGCCGATGTTTGCTTCCGATCGCGTCGCGGCCGAGCTGATGGAGATCGCAGAAAACGACGAGATCAACGCTGTCGTGTTCCGCGTCGACTCGGGCGGCGGGTCGGCGACGGCTTCGGACCAGATCTGGAATGCGGTGAAGAAGGTTCAGGCTTCGGGCAAGAAAGTCGTTGTGTCGATGGGGTCGGCGGCGGCGTCGGGCGGCTATTATGTGGCCATGAGCGCCGACAGCATCGTGGCGACGCGCTCGACCATCACCGGATCGATCGGCGTGTTCGGCGGCAAGTTCGCCATTGCAGATGGGTTGCGCGAGTTCGGGATCAACCCGGCGTCGGTGGGCGTCGGCGGTGAATTTGCGGGGGCCTATTCGACCGAGGACTTCACGCCCGCGCAGAAGGCGAAACTGCAGCAGTCCCTGCAAGGTACTTATGACCGCTTCACGCGGCTGGTGGCGGAAGGGCGCAAGCTGCCGCTGCAGAAGGTACAGGAGATTGCGCGCGGGCGCGTGTGGTCGGGCGAGGATGCGCTGGCGCAAGGGCTGGTCAACAAGACAGGCGACCTGATCACGGCGATCGAGGAGGCCCGCAATCTTGCTGGCTTTACCGAGGCGGATGGCGTTGACCTGCGCATGAACATCCACACCGCGACGCCGTTCGACCTGCTCACGAGCGCAATGTCGGGCGCACAGGCCGGCGCATCGGAGGGCCAGGTGCTCGGCGCGCTTGCGGGCGTGATCGGCCGGCAGCGTGCGGAGGCGCTGATCTCGCAATTGCGCGCGATCGGCCAGGGACCTGGCGCGAAGGTGTGGATGGCGCCGGTGGTGGAGCAGTAGGCGCTCGTGTTTCTCACGTTGCAATGTGGGTGAGCCCGGCGTCGGATACACGCTCTCCTCCAGGCCGGTGTGAACCGCCTGTGATGCTGTCGCCCTGGGTCTCCGAACAGATGGAGGGCCCCGGGGACGCGGGATGCCCCGCGTGGTCTGGCCTCCCCGCTGGTGGCGGAACTACCGGCGAAAAGAGGTTCGCGGATCCCGCGTCCACGGCAGTTTGTGTTGCGGCAGCGCGCGCACGGCGGCCCTGTTTCATAAGCTTGGCGCCATTACTCTCGCGCCTTCGGAACTGACGCCGACGCCGCAATGCGCGAGCATCTCCTCAAGTATCTTGCTCGAGTTTCACAGATTTTGTTCGGCGCTCACAATTGTCTCCGAGCGATGTGGTGGCCTTGGCATGGGCCGGAGAAAACCAGGCGGACGAGCCCTTACGTTATCACTCGAGCTATGGACTTGTTTCATGCCTTGGCGCCAACCTCGGACCGGCAAGACTCGTTGGAGGTTCGGCATGCGGATATTCAGTTTGTTTGCACTCGGAGCAGTTTTTGTGACCTGTCCGACCGCCATCGGCCAGCGATCGGACCTTACCGGTACCTGGACCAACGCCTCGCTGACGACCCTCAA
>CAIKXW010000176.1 GCA_903831485.1 uncultured Alphaproteobacteria bacterium
CACCTGCGCAAACACCTCTTCATCTTCGGCGAGCGTCCCTCCGTCGCGGACTTCGCCATCGCCGGCCAGCTGATCCAGATGATGAAGGATCCGACGCCCGCCAAGATCATCGAGAAGGACGGCGAGTTCGTCGCCAAATGGTGCGAGTTCATGTCGGCGCCCACCGCGTCCGGGCCGTTCGCAGCCCTCGAAGATCTCAAGGAAACCCTCGCGCCGATCTTCCAGGACGATCTCGCCCTGTTCTTCCTGCCCTGGGCTGCCGAGAATCTCGAAAGCTCGCTCGCCGGCGCCGAGACCTTCACCGTCACGCTCGGCAAGGAAGCTGTCGCCCTCACGCCGCTGCGTTCGGCTGCGCGCTCCTTCCGCGAGCTGCGCCGCAAGTTCGTGTCAGGGCAGGCGATCGACACGCTGAAGGCCTTCACCGACGAGACCACGTCGACGATCTTCCTGCTGCGTCCCCAGCGCGTCGACGCGCGCCCGACGCCAGTTGCCGAACCCGTCGCCGATCTCGGCGAATCCGCCGCTGCGCCCGAGGCCGATGCTTCGCCGAAAGAAGACGCCGCGCCTGAAACCGGCGATGGCCGTCCCCGTCGCCGTCGCCGTCGCGGCGGTGGCAAGGGCGCCGCTGCAGACGCCGCTAGCCTGTCCATGGATGAAGCCGAGGCCACGGCCGAAGACGCGCCCATCGCCTTCGCCGACGAAGGCGTCGGCGTCGAGCCGCCGTCCGTCGAAGACGACGTCCCGCCAGCAGAGCCTGCTTCCGACGAGCCCTGACGCCTTCGGGAAGCGCCGCGATGGACCCGTTCTCCCTGCTGCTTCAAGCGCCGGTCAACCTGGCGCTGCTGGCAATCAATGTCGGCCTGTCGATCGCCGCGTTCCAGAACACGCGCCTGCTCGACAGGCTGATGTTCGACGTCGGCCGGATCAAGCGGAACAAGGAGTGGTATCGCTGGGTCTCGTCCGCCTTCATCCATGGCGACCCGACGTACCTCTTCTTCAACATGCTGGCGCTGGTCTTCTTCGGGCCAGCCCTTGAAGTCGGGCTCGGAGCGGGTGGATTCGTGGCGATCTATTTCGTGTCCCTGATCGCAGGCTCCGCCTGGACATGGATGGAGCATTTCCGTGATTCGAACTACCGGGCGCTCGGCGCATCCGGCGCCATTTCCGGTGTCACCACCGCGGCCGCGCTCTTCTTTCCGTTCTCGACCATCTATCTTTTCTTCGCCGTTCCGATGCCGATGATCGTCTTTGCGCTCGGCTACATCATCTGGTCTGCCGTCGCGTCCGCAGGCCGTTTGCGCGATGGTGTCGGCCACGCGGCCCACCTCGGCGGCGCGCTCGCGGGCGCCGCCGTCGTCTGCCTTCTCTGGCCCGAAGCGCCCCAGGCCATGATCGATCAGCTAGCGGACAGGCTGCGCGGCTTCTGATACGGCTCCCCAAAAGGAGAGACATGATGACCCGAATCCCAGCCGCCATTTTCGCCCTCGCGGGCCTCGCAGCGCTCAGCGCCTGCGGCGCCGGCGAAAGCGAGTTCGTGACCAAGGGCACAGCCGCCTGCGTCAAGGAGGAGGGCCAGCAGGCCGCGGCCAAGTGCACTTGTCAGACCCGCATCATCGAGACGGCGCTCAACGACAAGGAGAAGAAATTCGTGCTCGCGACCTTGAGCGCAGAGACCATGGATCCCGAGGCCGGGATGAAGGCGCTCAGTGACTCGGGCCTCACAATCGAGGACATGATGTCGATGGGTCAGCGCATGGCCGCGCTCGAAGGCCGCATTAGCACGGAGTGTGGGGCCTGAATGCGCGCCTGACACAAAAGACAAGCGGCGCGCCCCGTCAGGGACGCGCCGCTCTCTTTCGAGGGATCCTGGCCAGCCGCCCCGGGGGGAGGGAGAGGGCCGGCCGGCTCACCTCGCGTCCTGCAGGCAGTCACTCAGATCGGAATGCCTGTCCGCGGTTTCAAGCGCCTCAAGCAGCAGAAGCTTTCCGCGCGTCGATCACCTTGTGCGACTGCTCGCCGCCGATAGCGATCTTGCGCGGCTTCATCGCTTCCGGCAGCTCGCGCTTCAGCTCGATGCGCAGCAGGCCATTCTTCAGGTGGGCGCCGCTCACCACCACGTGATCGGCAAGCTGGAAGCGCCGGATGAAGCCGCGCTCCGCAATGCCGCGGTGGAGAAACTTGCGGTTCTCTGCGCCGCCATCTTTCTTGCCGATGACGATCAGCTGGCCTTCCTTCACTTCAAGGTCGAGATCGTCGTCGCCGAATCCGGCGACAGCCAGTTCGATCGCGTACGCGTTTTCGTCGTCCGTCGACTGCTCGATATTGTAGGGGGGATAGCCCTGCACACCATCAAGTCGCGTCGCGGTGTCGATCAGGCTGGCGAGCCGGTCGAAACCGACAACGGTGCGGTAGAGGGGGGAAAAATCGAAATTGCTCATCTCTGTCCTCGTTCAAGCAACAGTCGGACGCAGCCGCGTCCGCTTGGGTTGACGTCCAGAGGCCATTCGCGGCGCCACCTCATGGTCTGCGCCTTGGCCTCCAAGGCCCGCATGTGCGCTGCCTCGCGGATTGAGTTGGGAAGGCGCCTGCTTGCCGTCAAGACCGAGCCATCAAGACTGGGTGGTCAAGTGACGCCGCCGGAGTAAAGTCGATTTGAATCGCCGTCGGGACCCTCAGGAAAAGACATGAAAACAGGCCATTTTCTGCTCGCACTTGCCGCCCTTGGGCTATCCGCCTGTGGCGGCGGCGAACCCGCCCCGGCAACCGCTGCCGGAGAGCCCGTTGAGGCCAGCGTCCCCGCCGCCCCACTTGAAACCGCAGTCGCAGGCGCCTGGCGGCTCGAGCAGGAAAGGGCGCGCGACAAATGGCGCCATCCGGTCGAGACGCTGAATTTCTTTGGTATCAAGCCGTCCGACACCGTCGTCGAGATCGCGCCGGGCGGTGGCTGGTACACCGCCATCCTCGGGCCCTACCTGAAAAGCGGCGGAGGAAAACTCTATGCCGCTCACGTTGATCCCACCGCATCGGAAGGCGCGCGCGCAGACGTCGACACGTACCGCGCGGCTTTCGTCGAACGCCCCGACACCTATGGCGACATCACGCTGACAGTCGCCTCGCGCACCAGCACGGGCCTTGCGCCCGACGGTACGGCGGATGCGGTGCTCACCTTCCGCAACGTGCACAACTGGATGGCCGGGGGTTACGCCGACAAGATCTTCGCTGACGCGTTCCGCGCGCTGAAACCCGGTGGCGTGCTCGGCCTGGAAGAACACCGTCTGCCCTCCGCACGCGACCAGGACCTTCGCGCCACAACCGGCTACGTTCTCGAAAGCTATGTCGTCCAGCTCGCACAGAACGCTGGCTTCGTGCTCGAGGAATCTTCCGAGATCAACGCCAACCCGAACGACACCGCCGACCATCCTCTCGGCGTCTGGATGCTCGCGCCCACGCTCGACAAGCCGCAAGCCGGCACACCCGAAGCCGAGGGCTTCGACCCCGCCAAATACGCCGCCATCGGCGAAAGCGACCGCATGACCCTCCGCTTCCGCAAACCCGCAAACGCCGCCGCGCCTGCGCCGCCACCGTCACCCGCGCAGTAACGCTGGAGCCACTACGGGAAGTCCTCCCTCGACTGCGAAGCAGCCGGGGGAGAGGAGCGGTCCGCGTAGCCGACGAATTGGTCCAGTGGACCAATTAGAGCGACGAACGCCGAAGCGATAGCGAAGGCAGGACGCGAAGCGTGACGGAGGGCCGCCGCTTGCAAAGCAAGCGGATCGGCGCCGAGTTTGGGGAAACCGTTGTTCGCGTTTGGGGGAAACCGAACGGCGAATTCCAACCCGATCAATCACTTCCTCCAGGAATTTGGGGGAAACACCGGCGCCAAATCGGCGGGCGGATCTGCGGCCGTATAATCGGCCCCATGACCGTCGCGAAAAATCTCGACGCATATGAACAAGGCGAGACCCAAAGCTGGGCCTGGCCTGTCCATGCATTTGTCGCGTGGCTCACGACCATGCCCGGCTACGTCACGCGCTTCAAACGCGCCCGCCGCTTCGCTCCCAACCGGCGCGACAGCTGAGACGGCCTCCGCGAAAGCGAGTGCCATCGCGACCAGCTGATCGCCCAGGGCGTAGCCCAGCTGCTCGCAGGCCAACCTCTCCAGCTCGACGACACAAAAATCCAGCTAACGCCACCCGCCACCTATGGCGGCGCATGCCATCGCACGCCCTTCCACTTGAGCCGCCGCTTCATCGCGCTCGCCCGCCGGGCCGCCGATCCTGAAGCGATCATCCGCGCGCGCTTCAAGCGCCTCTCGCGCAGTCTCCTCGCAGCCCGCGGCACGCCTCAACTCCACGCGTTGCTCGGTACCCTCCAATCACCCCGGAAGCGCAAGCTGCCGGGATCGCCTCCGCTTGCGCGTCATCCGCAACCGGCCTATCCACAGTCCCATGTCCATGCGCGCCGCCATCCTTCGACTTCAAGGCAAGGCCATTCAACGCCTTGCGCTGGCGCGTCGCTGACAATGACGGGCCGGCGGCGGAAGCGCCGGCGACCCTCGTCCCGACCGACCCTCCGCTGACGACCAGAAGGACGAGCGGAGAGACGACATGACCGCCCTGCCGATAGAGACAGAAGCCCGCAACCGCACGACCGGCGTCATCCTCGCCGCGTCCGGCGCCGGCCTGTTCTCGCTCAAGGGCGTCGTCATCAAGCTCGCCTTCGCCGAAGGGATTGGTGTCTCGCAGCTTCTCACGCTGCGCATGGCGTTCTCGCTGCCAGTCTATCTCGTGGTCGGCCTGTTCGCCTTCGCCCGCATGCGCGAAAAGCCAATCACGCGCTGGTGGCTCGCTGCAGGCGGCCTCGGGCTGATGAGCTACTACCTGTCATCCTGGTTGAATTTCGAAGGCCTGCGCTATGTCTCGGCCCAGCTCGAACGCCTTATTCTCTACATCTATCCGACCATGGTCGCGCTGATGTCATGGGCGTTCCTGAAGGACAGGATCACGAAGCGCCACTTGATCGCGCTGGTCCTCGCCTATGCCGGCGTCGCCATCCTGTTCGGCGCAGAGATCGGCCATCAGGGCCCAAACGCCTGGCTCGGCGGCGGGTTGATCTTTGCCGGCGCCTTTATCTACGCAGTCTACGTCACGGCCTCGAAGCCTGTGATCAAACGCCTCGGCCCGACCATGTTCACCGCCTTCGGCATGTCGATCGCCTCGATCGCCTTCCTCACGCACAGCGGAATCGAAATGGCTTTCCACACGCCGCCGCCCGTCACGGCCAACGGCTACTGGCTCGCCCTCACACTCGCCATTGTCTGCACAGTGATCCCGAGCTTCATGATCGCCGAAGCCATCAGCCGCATCGGCCCCGGTCCGATGAGCGCCGTTGGGGGTATCGGACCTGTTGTTGCGGCTTGGGCGGCTGTCGCAATTCTCGACGAACCCTTTGGCTGGCCGCACGCAGTTGCAATGGCGCTCACGATTGCCGGTGTATGGCTCCTCGCCAAGCCGAAGCTCACGCGGACCGCGGGCGCCAGAACCTGGTGATCAGCCTGCGATCGGCGGCGCCACGATGTCGTGGCCCGTCATCCCGGCGAAGGCGATCGTGGTCTTGTCTTCAAGAAATGGCCCGATCGCCTGCACGGCCAGCGGCAGCCCGGCCGCATTGACGCCCAGCGGAATGACGGTCGAGGGCAGGTTGGCCACCGTCGCAATTCCCGCCCAGCCCAGCTGGTCGCCGAACTTCGACGGCTCGCCATCGATCGGCAGCGCACGCTTGCGCCAGTCGGATTCGCGCGCATGCGTATAGGCGGCGGTCCCGAAAGCAGGGCAGAGCACGATGTCAAAATGCCGGAAGAAATCCGACCATTGCCGCCTCAGCCGCAACTGCTCATCCATCTTGTCGAGCCAGTCATGCGCCGAGATCGGCGGGCGCGGATTCGTCGGATCGCCTCGCGTGATCACCGTATGCAGCATCGCCTGGTAAAGTCGCCACGAGCGCGCAATATCAGGAAGCAAACTCGACTGCCGGGCAACCGACGCGCCTTCCTTCACCAGCTGGTCGGCCAGCTTCTCCAGTGCGCCGAGAATCTCGCTGTTCGCGCGCGCCACCGGATGGTGGTCCAGCACGAAGACGCGGAAACTCGCAAGCCGCCCATGCCGTGCAGGGGGCAACACAAGC
>CAIKXW010000177.1 GCA_903831485.1 uncultured Alphaproteobacteria bacterium
ACTTCGGCGAAGAGGTGGTGATAGGCGCGCTCGTCCGTGCCGCCGATATACATGCCGGGGCGTTTGCGGACGGGTTCGAGGCCCTCGAGGACTTCGATGTCCTTCGCGGAATAGCTGGACGAGTCGGGCTTGTCTCCGCCGAACAGCTTAGCGTGGTTGGTCTTCGCCATGTGGGTCCTGCGCGCCGAATCAGTGCGGGTGGGAGGTCGGTATAGGAGCTACGCCGAAGCCTGCCGAGGGGGCAGTTATCGCGATTAACAAACCATTGTCGCGTGTTTGGCCAGGAGCCTCTACGTGGCTCTCGTGACAGGCGATCCACAAGGGTTGGGGGCCATTTGGGTCTGGTTTGACGCAAGTTCACATTCGGACTGGCGCGGGCCATCCGGGATGCTGTCGCCCTGGGTCTCCGAACAGATGGAGGGCCCGGGGACGTGGGATGCCCCGCGTGGTTGGCGTCTCCGCTGGTGGCGGAGCTACCGGCAGAAAAAGGTTCGCGGATTCCGCGTCCCCGGCAGAGTGTTGTGCGGCAGCGCGCGCACGGCGGCCCTGTTTCATCCGCTTGGCGCCATTTAGCTGCCGGCGTGCGGGCCTGCCTGTTCTGGACAGGTCCCCGGTGGAACTCATCGAGTCGTTAGCTCGAGAGGCCTTTCACGCTCGCCTGCATCCATCCGGCGCCGTTGAACAGTGATCAGCCGCCCCCCGTGCGGGATGTATGCAGGCAATATGTCAGAGGTCCGGAGGAGGGAGACGCACAGGTCTGGAATCGGCTGGATTGATCCACGCAAGTTGTTGAGATTGTTTGGATCGGCCGCGACAAGCTTTGTCCAGAATCGGCTGGTTCCGGTCGCTAGAACAACCCCAGGAATTTGGGCTTCAGCGCGTCGCAGCGGGCGATCTGTTGTTCGTACTGGGCGGCCTGACTGGCGACGCGGGATGCGGTGTCGATGAGCCAGCGTTTGGATTTCCAGGCGCCCTTGAGATAGCCTCCGGCGCCTTCGTGGTAGGCGAGGTAGTGCGCCTTGTAGTCGTACTGGCCGAGGCCAGTGCGCTTGCCGGTGCTTGAGAAGTACCAGCCGATGAAGTCGCTCGAGTCGCGGAAGCTGTTGCGGCTTGCGCCCCATTTGCCGGTGGCGGCCTTGTACATTTCCCAGGTGGAGTCGAGCGCCTGGCTGTAGCCATGGGCGGAGGAGATGTAGTCGCCTTCAACGAGGCCGAACCATTGCCGCTCGCCACGCGGGGGGCGGGCGTCGTGCTTGAAGCTGCTTTCCTGCTTGATGATGGCGAGCTGCAGGCCCATCGGCGCGCCCCAGTTGCGGGCGGTGTCGCGCAGGGCTTCGTGCCACTGGCGGTTGTCCCTCAGCAGTGAACACGCGTCGGCGACCTGTGAGCTCGATGGCGTCGGCATCGAGGCGCAGGCCGTCATGATGAGCGCGGCCAAGGCGGCCATGAAGGGGCGGAAGATGATCATGCCGACCGTTTACCACGATGGGTTTTCGGTTGGCTCGATTCAAACGCAGCGATTGGTCTCAGTTCATTTCCGAAATGGTAACCAGTGTCGAATCGAGCGCTGCGATGGCTGGCTCCGCGGTGGAGGGGCGCTCGTTGGCGAAGGCGGAGAAGATGAGGGTCTGGCCGCTCTTCGTGAGCATGAAGCCGGCGAGGGCGGATGTGCCCATCAGCGTGCCGGTCTTGGCGAAGATGCGGCCTTCGAGCGATGTGCCGGTGAAGCGGCGGCGCACGGTGCCATCGACACCGCCGATGGGCAGGGTCGCGCGGAAGGCGTCGCTCCACGGCTGTTGCGTGGTCCAGCTCAGGAGCGTGGCGACGGTGCGCGGCGTAACGCGGTTGTAGACGGACATGCCGGAGCCATCGAACAGGTCCCACGACCAGCGCGGGATGGCGATGTCGGCGAGCATGGTCTCGACGGCGGCGAGGCCGGCTTCGCGCGATCCGTCCCCCGTTGTGAGGCCGACGCGGCGGAGCAGGAGTTCGGCGTGGAGGTTCTGACTCTGCTTGTTGAGGAAGGTGACGTTGTCGATGAGAGGCGCGGGGACGAGGCGCGCGATCTCGACACCGGGGCGGGGCGAGGTGAATTCGGTTGCGCTGGTGTCGAAGAGTTTCAGCGGGCGGTAGCGCGCCTCGATGCCGTCGGTGACGGCGACGCCGCGTGCTTCGAGCAGGGCGGACAGGCGCATGGCGGCAGCCCAGGCGGGATCGTGCACGGCGACGGGAAGCGTGAGCGGCGGGGCGCCTGCCTTGATGCGGCCGTAGACGCGGATGGCGGTGTCGCCGGGGATGCGCTCGGCGAGGATGAGGGTTTCGAGTTCGGAATCCGCGGCGATGGTGTCGACGTGGTTGTCGATGTCGTAGAGTTCGGGCGGAGCGCGATAGGCGATCTCGCCCTGCGCGCCGTTCTGCGGGCCGGGTGCGACGACGAGCGTCACTTCGTTGCTGTTGACGGTGAGCGCGGAAACGGGCTCGCCCGAGCGGGTGACGATGTCATCGAGGCTCCAGCCCGGCGGCCAGGGTTCGCGCGAATAGAGCGTCTCGTCGGCGACGATGGTTTCGACTTCGGTGATGCCGTTGGAGAGCACGGCGTCGGCGAGGGTCGAGAGACAGTTACGTTCGCAATCCAGCGCGTCGATCAGCGTGGCGTCGCCGGCGCCGACGAGGAAGAGCGTGGGCGGGGCGCCTTCGGCGGTGATGAGGCGGAGGGATGTGCCGCGCGCGGGGTCTGGCTGCGACATGTCGCCGAGCGTGTGGAAGGCGGCGGCGACGGTGAAGAGTTTTGTGTTCGAGCCGGGAAGGAAGCGCTGGTCGGGATTGATGGCGATCAGTTCGCGGCCGTCGAGCGTGGTGACGACGAGGCCCCAGCGCGTGCCTTCGAGGCCGGGTGCGTCCAGCTGATCGCGGGCGCGGTCCGAGAGGGAGGCGCAGGCGGTCAGGGCAAGGGTGGCAAGAAGGGAGAGGAAGACTCGCATCGGCTGACCCTAACGAGGCTTTCCCAAACGGAAAGCCGGTTCGTGCTGAGAAGGACATGACCATGTCACGGGGAAGCGATAGCGTGCCCGCCATGACACAGATTGATCGACGCAGACTTCTGGCTCTTGGCGCGGCTTCGCTGGCTTTGCCGGCGGCTATCCAGAATGCGTGGGCGATTGAAGCGAAGTCGGTGACGGGGACGATCCAGGACGTCGAGCACGTGGTGATCCTGATGCAGGAGAACCGGTCGTTCGATCACTACTTCGGGACGATGAATGGCGTGCGCGGATTCGGGGACCGGTTTCCGGTTCCACTGCCGGGCGGGCGCACGGTGTGGGCGCAGGGGCACACCAAGACTGCGCCGCCGGTGATCGCACCCTTTCCGCTCAACACGCAGCAGACATTCGCGCACATGCGGGTGGAGGGCACGCCGCATTCGTGGGCGGATGCGCAGTATGCCTGGGACCACGGCCGGATGACCAACTGGCCGGACCAGAAGCATCCGCATGCGATGGGCCATTACGAGCAGGCGGACATTCCGTTCCAGTGGGCGCTCGCGAATGCGTTCACGATCTGCGATGCGTATCACTGCTCGTTCCCCGGCGGCACGAATACCAACCGGCTGTTCCTGTGGACCGGCACGAATGACGGCGCGGGGACGCGCGGCGGGCCTTCGATCTCCAACTCGCACGACACGCTGCCGGACAAGCAGCCTGAAGCTAAGACGCCCTATACGTGGACGACCTATCCCGAGCGGCTGGAGGCGGCGGGGATAAGCTGGAAGATCTACGAGGACATGGCGGACAATTTTGGCGACAATCCGCTGGTCGGCTTCAAGGCGTATCGCGATAGCCTGGCGGGGACAGGCAATCCGGCGCTGGCGGCGAAGGGTCTGGCGACGCAGCATCTCGATGTGCTGCTCAGCGATGTGAAGGGGGGGACTTTGCCGCAGGTGTCGTGGGTGATCTCGCCCGCGGCGGACAGCGAGCATCCGGGGCCGTCGAGCCCGGCGCAGGGGGCGGACTATGTCGCACGCGTTCTGGATGCGCTTACCAGCAATCCCGAGGTGTGGGCGAAGACGGTTCTCTTGATCAACTTCGATGAGAATGACGGCTTCTTCGATCATGTGCCGCCGCCTGCGCCGCCTTCGAAAGATGCGGACGGCCGGATGCTCGGTGGATCGACCGTGGACACGGCGGGCGAGTATCACACGGTGCGGGCCGAGAGCGAGACGAAGGCGGAGCGCGATGACCTGATGGGGCGGCCTTACGGGCTGGGCCCGCGCGTGCCGATGTATGTGGTCTCGCCCTTCTCGCGTGGCGGGTTCGTGAATTCGGAAGTGTTCGACCATACGTCGGTGATCCGCTTTCTCGAGACGCGGTTTGGCGTGATGGAGCCAAACATCTCGGCGTGGCGCCGCGCGGTGTGCGGCGACCTTACGAGCTGTTTCGATTTCAAGACGCCGAATGCGGTGGTGGCGGCGTTGCCGGTAACGGGCGAGTTGTCGGCAAAAGCCGCGGCGCTGCCTAAGCGCACGACGCCGCCGACGCCGGGAACTGTCACTGCGCCGATGCAGGCAAGCGGGGTGAAGCCGTCTCGGGCTCTGCCTTATCGGTTCAGGATTGTAGAAGTGACCGTGGACCGGCCGGCGTTCCATTTCATCAACACAGGCGAGGCGGGCGTGGTGTTCCACGTCCATGACTTGCGCGATCCCGCCGCGCCGCCACGGCGTTACACGGTGAGCCCGCTGACCGGACTTGTCGGCGAGTGGGCTGTCGGGCCGTATGACCTCGCCGTCTTCGGGCCCAATGGATTCTACAGGCGCTATGCTGGCGCAGGCGGTAAGAACGCGACCGCGGTGGAAGCGCGATTTGTCGAGGGCAAGCCCGAGGTCGAGCTGAGCGTCCGCGGTGTCGCGGATGGCGACGCGCTGAGTGTCATTTCGGAAGGCTATCCGGGTACGCTGGCCGGGTGGACGTACCGCCCGAAGGGACGTCGTGAGAATGCTGCGCACC
>CAIKXW010000178.1 GCA_903831485.1 uncultured Alphaproteobacteria bacterium
CGCTTCGATGACGGCCACGACACCGGCCTCTACACCTGGCCCTACCTCGCCGAACTCGCCGCCCAGAAAACGGACCGCATGAGCGCCTACCTCAAGCGCCTGAGCGAACTCGGCCTCTCCCGCGACTAATTCCGGACCGAGGCACCCACCCAACCCCGCCGCCCGGCGGCAGGGATCGCGCCAGTGCGCCTAATTCCCCACAATCCGCGCGCGCGGCTCCAGCGCCTGGTCGAGGCCCGCCGGGTCCTCCATCCCCTCTCTCCGCATCGCCTCGCGCACATCGCCCCGCAGCACCACCACATTCACATCCGTCGGCGCGAGCTTCATCGCCTGCTCCACATCCTGCCAGGCTTCGCTCAACCGGCCCTGCTTCAGCCGCACATGTCCGCGCATCCGGAAAGATTCCGCATCGCTCGCCGACTGGATGATCGCACTGTCGAGATCATCGCCCGCCTCGGCCCACTGCTTCAGCGCCACGCGGGCGCGCGCCCGGTCCTTGAACAATTCACCATCACCCGGTCGCAGCTTCAGCGCGTTGGTCAGCGTCACATTCGCCTGCTCAGCCATCCCCGCCAGCAACCATGCATTGCCGGATTGCGTGAGATAGACCGCCCGCATGTCCGCGCTCCCCGCCTCCGGCGCATTCGCCAGCTCTTCCAGCCGCGCTGCCCCTTCCGCCTCCTCGCCAAGCGCGATCAGCGCCAGCGCCGTGCATTGCCGCGCCGCCGGCGGATTGCCGATCGCCTGCCAACTCAGCCCGTCCTGATAGGCACCCTCGGCGTCGCGATCGATCTTCTCGATGCACTGCTCCAGCCGGGCCTGATCGGTCTGCGCAAGCGCGGGCGTCACGGCGAAAACGGCGAGGGACGCGACAACAAACAAACGCATTGCAGGATCGTTCCGGGCTGGCCCTCAGGTCGCGAGGGCCTTAATCCGTACACCAGAGGACAAGGCAAGATCATGGCCGCAACGCAGCTCTTCGCTTTCGGCTTCGGCTATGTCGCAGCCGAACTCGCCCGCACGCTCGCATCCGCAGGCTGGGATTGCGCAGGGACGGTCCGCAGCGATTCCACAGCCGGACCCCTTCGCGCCGAAGGCTACGCTGTCCACATCTGGCCCGGCGCCGAAATCACCCCGCCGTCCACCTTCAACCTGGGAGGCGCCGCCTGGCTCATCTCGGTCCCGCCGGATGACAAGGGCTGCCCAGTCTTCCGCAGCTTCAGCCATCTCGCGCCGACCGCCAGCTGGATCGGCTATCTGTCCACCACCGGCGTCTATGGCGACCTCGCCGGCGGCTGGGCCTTCGAGGAAACCCCACTCAACCCGCAACGCCGCGAAGCGACCAACCGCGCCGCCGCCGAAGCCCAGTGGACCACAGCCGGCGCACGCATCTTCCGCCTCCCCGGCATCTACGGCCCCGGCCGCTCCGCGATCGAGCGCGTGAAAGAGCCCGGCGCGAGACGCATCGTGAAGCCCGGACAGCTCTTCTCCCGCGCCCACGTTGCAGACATCGCCAGCGCCCTCCATCTCTCAATCAAGAGTCCCGCTAGCGGCGCCTTCAACATCTGCGACGACGAACCCGCCCCCGCCGACGACGTCCTCACCTACGCCGCCTCACTCCTCGGCATCGACCCGCCGCCCTCTGTTGCGTTCGAAGACGCCAACCTCTCGCCAATGGCCCAGCGCTTCTACGCCGAATGCAAGCGTGTCTCGAATGCGCGCGCGAAGGCGGCGCTTGGATGGCGGCCGGAGTTTCCGACGTATCGGGAGGGATTGCGGGATTGTCTTGTCAAGGCAATGCAGGATTGAGCGGCGGCAATTCGCCTTCGGAAGAGATTGGCTCTGGCCGATCGGGTATTGGAATTTGGGTCATGACGACCCGCGACGTCCTCGCAGAATTTGACCGTCTCGTTGGCGAGGCCGAGGCACTGACCGATGATTTGGAAAGAGACCGCGAACCGGAATTCGAAGCCGTGCCAGCTCATGTTCTCGCGCACCCAGCCGAGCGAGCGGCCCTTGCACTAAAGTTTATTGAGATGCTTCGCTCATCGGCCGACAGTGACCTGCTTGAATTCTGCATGCACGAATTGCGTTGGTCGGAGGCGCAGAGCCAAGTTGAAGCGGCAATGCAAGAAGCTGCCAACAATGGAGATCATCGGCTCCAGTTCGGGCTTGGCGGCGTCCTGCCGGCGTTCCGTGACGATTGGCTGGATGGTCGTGGCGGCGGCTACAAAAGATTTGCCTAGCATAGGTCCGTGTGGAGGCCCCGTTGTGTCTTAGCCGTGCAACCCTTCAACCTCACCCGCCAACCCCAGGACACTCGAGACCATTCGCTGGATATCCTGCGGCCGTGACAGCCGATGATCTCCATCCTTGATGAGCGACCACACCACGTCCTTGCTCCGCAGTTTGTCCGCCAGATCGAGCGAATGCGTCCACGGCACATCGGGATCGAGGCCGCCATGCAGAATGCGCACGGGCGCCTCGATCGCGATCTCGCCATCCAGCACACTCCACTCCCTTCCCTCGACGATCAGGTCGCGCGTGATCGGATAGCCGGCGGGGTCGTAGTCGGATGGGCGCGTCCAGAACCCCTCCTCCATGATCTGGCGCCTTTGACTCTCATCGAACGACGCCCACATAAGCTTGTCGGTAAAATCCGGCGCCGGCGCCAGCAGCACCAGCCCCTTCACCCGCTCCGGACGCGCCAGCGCCAAGAGCAGCGCCATCCACCCGCCCATCGATGATCCGACCAGAACCAGCGGCCCATCCGTCAGCCTGTCGACCACAGCCAAAGCATCCGACCGCCAGCGGCCAATGGTGCCGTCGGCAAACG
>CAIKXW010000179.1 GCA_903831485.1 uncultured Alphaproteobacteria bacterium
ACTGGCAGGGGCGACAGGGATCGAACCTGCGACATCCGGTTTTGGAGACCGGCACTCTACCAGCTGAGCTACACCCCTGTAGTCGAGGCTGAGGGCAATACTTGATCCCGGCGGCGGTTTCAAGGCGGGGCATGACAAGGCGCGAAACGCCCGGTAGGGACAGGGAAATTCACCATTCCGGGATGCGTCCATGTCGACTTCCGTGCTGATCGAGACAGGCCCTTGGGCCGGCTGGCGCACCTGGCCGCATGACACATTCGAGAGCGGGGTGGGGCCGTTCTACTACCGCCGCGATGAGGCCGGAAAAGTGGTCTGCCGCTTCATCGCCGAGCCGCGCCACATGAATGGCGGCGGCTTCATGCACGGCGGCTGCTTTCTGACCTTCGCGGATTACTCCTGTTTCGCCATCTCGGAGGAGTACACGCAGGGGCCGAGCGTGACGGTGAACCTTTCGGGCGATTTCCTCGCGGCGGCGCAGGTGGGTGACACGATGGAAGCGACCGGGGAGGTGACCCGGGCGGGCGGGCGGCTGATCTATGTGCGCGGGCTGATCACTGCGAACGGCAAGCCGGCGCTGAGCTTTACATCGGTGATCACGCGGGTCACGCGGAAGCCAGCGGGCCAGTAGAGCCCTACGGCGTCCATCGCGCGAACAGGCCGGTCGGCAGGATTATGTCGCGGGTAGACGATTCACGGATCGCCATCTCGCCGCTGACCACATTGCCTGCGGGCATCGCGCTGGCGATGGCCTGAGCGACAGCTGCGTAGGAGAGGCGCACGGCATAGACCGTGGCGATGACGAACAGCGGGTTGTCACTCAACAGCGTGCGCGTGTGATCAAGCAGCTTCGGGAAATCCTGCTCGAAGCGCCACGTTTCGTTTTTCGGCCCGCGACCGAACTTTGGCGGGTCGAGCACAATCACATCGTACTTCGACCCACGGCGCAGTTCGCGCTCAACAAACTTCATCGCGTCGTCGGTGATCCAGCGGATCGGCGCCGCGTCGAGGCCTGACAGGGACGCATTCTCACGCGCCTGTGTGATGGATTTTGGGCTGGCGTCGAGGTGGACAACGTCTGCGCCAGCTTTCGCGAGCGCGAGCGACATCATGCCGGTATAGCCAAACAGGTTCAGCGCGCGGACGGGGCGGCGCGCGGCGCTCACCTGGTCCATTGCCCAGCGCCAGTGCACCGAGTGCTCCGGGAACACGCCCATATGGCGGAAGGCGGCGAGGCGCGCGTTGAGTTTCAGTCCGTTCCACCCGATCGGCCAGTCGTCTGGCGGCTGCTTGCCGATGAATGTCCACGCGCCGCGATCGTCATCCTCGTCCTTGCCCGAGGCGAACACGGCGTCAGCTTTCCAGTCAGCCACCGGGGTGGCGGGCTTCCAGAACGCCTGCGGATCGGGCCGGTTCACGCGCACCTTGCCGAAGCGCTCCAGCTTGCGAAGATCGCCCGAGTCCAGCAGCTGGTAGTCGTTCCAGTCGTCGCTGACGAGAAGGTTGAAGTCGGAAGCGCTCATCGGTTGGCGCCCTTGTAACCCGAGTTGCGCCACGCTTCGTAGATCATCACGCTGGCTGCGGAAGCGAGATTGAGGCTGTCGGCCTTGCCCATCATCGGGATACGCACCAACTCATCGCAAGCGGCTTCCACGTCGGGCGGCAGGCCCGACTGCTCGTTTCCCATGAGGATGATCGAGCGTTCGCCATACGTCGCCTTGTCATGCGCGTGGTCTCCGCGCATCGAAGCTGCGATCATGCGGGCGTCTGCCGTGGCGCGCCACGCGTTGAAGTCCTCGAAGCTTGTCGCGGCAATCCGCATGGCGAAGAGCGAGCCCATTGTGGCGCGCACAGTCTCGATGCTGAACGGGTCGCAGGTCGTGCCGATAAGGATGACGCCGTCGCAGCCGGCGGCGTCGGCAGTGCGGATGACGGTGCCGAGATTGCCTGGGTCCCGGACTTCGTAGAGAGCAACAAAGCGACGGGGGCCAGTGACCGGGAAATCAGCGAGTGTCGCTAGGCGCTGCCTGAACGCCGAAATCACCGTCTGCGGATTGTCCTTGCGGGACAGCGTCACGAGGATTTTCTCAGTGCCGGTCAATACGCGGGCGCCGGACGACTTCATGCGCAGAAGCAGGTCACGCGTCTGCGGTCGGTCGAGCGCCGCCTGGCTAGCAAACGCGTAGGCGGGCAGCCAGCCGTTGGCGAGCGCCTCCTCGGCGTGGCGCGCGCCTTCGGCGAGGAACAGGCCGGTCTCGACGCGCTCACGCTTGCGCTCCAGCGACCGCAGCAGCTTCACCGTGTCGTTGGCGGTGGAGGAGATATGTTCGAACAAGGGGCGCTCGTCGGCCATGTTCAGGCTTTCGACTTGTAGGCGAGGGACTGGGCTTGCGCTTCCCAGTCACCCTTGCCGTTGAAAGCGACGATGCGCACTTCGGCGAAGGCCTTCGGATCATCAAGGCAGCGAAGGTTGACGCTGAAGCCATCAGGGTTCGAGCGCGGCACGTAGAAGCTCTTCACGCCACAGACCGAGCAGAACAAGTGTTTCGCAGCGCCCGTGTTGAAGGAGTAGCTGGTGAGCTTGTCCGCGCCCTGCGTGATGCGAAAGCGCGCTGCCGGGACGATGATGTGCAGATAGCCGGTGCGCGCGCACATCGAGCAGTTGCAGTCCTCGACCTCCAGCGTGTCCGGCAGGAGCGTGTCGAAGCGAACACCGCTGCAGTGACAGCCGCCGGCGCGCCAGGTCATGGTGTCGGTCATCTGGCGTCCTGTCAGCGGCAGGAACGGACAATACCCGACAGCTTTTCGCGGTCGAGATTCATCGTGATCAGGTTGAAGCCCTGACCCGCAGCGCCGTCAGGCTCGGTGGTCAGGATCTGGAAACGCGTGGCGCCGGAGAGCACGTCGAGGAAGCGGGGCGTCAGATCGATGGTCACAGAGACATGGCCGCGCTCGGTAACCTTGGGCGGTTCGATGATCTCGTAGGGCTGCAGGGCGATGTTGCGGACGTCTGCGAAGCCGTCCGCCGACTGCGCGTCCATCTGCCAGATGGCGGAGAGGCCCTTGCCCGCAAGATCGACAATGCGCTGGCCGTCGATCGGCCCATTGGCGCGGCTGACATCGTGGACGAGCCAGAGGTAAAGGCGCGGCGTGTTTGTGCGGTTGCAGTAGATCTCCACCTTGTCGCGGCGCCATTGGTCGCCGTGGAGATACTGCAGGAAGAACTGCCCCTGGCTGTCGGTCTGGAACTCCCAGGACTCGGTCCGGAATTCGTAGATGATCTTGTACTCGCGCAGCTTGTCTTCCGGCAGCGTGTTGATCGCCTCCGGCCCGGCACGCGACATCTCCGCGATGAAGATCGGGTCGACGCCCATGGAGCGCACGTATTCCACGACCACGCCGTTGGCGACCTGCAGCATGGTCAGCGCTTCATCGAGATCGGGGCAGTAGTTGATGTTCGGCATCGCCACCCACGGATAGCTGGCGAGGGCCTTGCGCTTGTCGATGCAGTTCATGCTGACCTGGTGGACTGCGTAGATCGAGCCCGGCTTCACCTCGCGCTTCACGCCACCGAGAAAGGCGAGCGAGCATGCTGAGACGCAGTGGCCGGGGTAGACGCGGCTGTTGAAGTCGAGGTCGATGAGGTTGGCCTGCGCGGGGTCGCGCGTGTTGCGGGCGACGCCCGTGTTCAGTTCTGCGCGGCGCACGAGGCGGCCGACCTCCATGCCGGCGCTCAGGTCGCCGCCAAGGGAGTTGAAGTAAATCGAGCGATCGCGGGTCGGTTGGGCGGAGCGTTGCAGGAAGGAGCGGAAGGCGGCGGCTGTTTCAGGCGTGAAATCGCCGTCAGCGAAGATCGCTGGCTGGTCGCCATAGACGACGCCCCATTCGAACGTCATCGGGCGGCCGGAATTGTCGGCGTGCGCCGGCAGGGCCGCCACGACCCACGCCGCCGCCAGAACCAGAATACCAGACAGGTATTCACCAATACGGCCGCGCATGGCCGTCGCCTCCCGATTGAATGGCCCACATCTACCCGAGCCGCACCGGCTCGCAATAAGCGCGCCGCATTACAACGATGCTAACCCGCAGGCGAACCCAGCCCGAAAGCGAGGCCTAATAGCTCATCCGCTGCCAGAGAGGCGGGAATTCGGCCCTCTGCGACATCACGGCGGAGGCCTGCCAGGCGAGGGGCGACGTCTGGGCGGGATGCGAAACGGTCCGCCAGCCCATCCTGTATCAGGGCGTCCAGCCAGCGAACCTGCTGCCCGGCACGGCGGCTAAGGCGGCTCCCGGACGTCTCGGTCTTGCGGCGATGGAGCTCAATAGCCTGCCAGAGCTCGGGCAGTCCGGCCCCCGAGAAGCCCGAGATGGTATGAACCGGCGGGGACCAATCCGGGTCCGCCTGCTCCATTATGTGGAGCGCGATCTCGTAAGCGCGCGCGGCGCGTCTGGCCGCGTTCTCGTCGATGTCGGCCTTGTTGACGGCGATGAGGTCGGCGACCTCAAGCACGCCCTTTTTGATCCCCTGCAATTCGTCGCCGGCATTGGGCAGCATCAATACGAGAAAGAAATCAACCATGTCGGCGACCACGGTCTCGGATTGGCCGACACCGACGGTCTCGACGAGGATGACGTCGTACCCCGCTGCCTCGCAGACCAGCATCGTCTCGCGGGTCTTGCGGGAAACGCCGCCGAGCGTGTCGCCGGCGGGGGAAGGACGAATGAAGGCGTTGTCGTCAGCCGCCAGCTTCGCCATCCGCGTCTTGTCGCCCAGGATGGACCCGCCGGAACGGCGCGAGGTGGGATCAACAGCAAGCACGGCGACGCGCAGGCCAATGCCGGTGAGCATCGTGCCGAAGCTCTCGATGAAGGTGGACTTGCCTGCACCCGGCACGCCGGTGATGCCGATGCGTTGGGCCGCTCCGGTGCGCGGCATGATGTCGGCCAGCAGGGCCCGGGCTTCGGCCTTATGATCAGCCCGCCGGGACTCGATCAGCGTGATGGTGCGGCCAAGTCCGGCGCGGGTGGAGAGGTCGAGGGTCAAGGAGTCCGGCGCCTGTGCTGTGTTGGGGTGGTCCTACGCTGTCACTGTTGTGCGCTCAAGGGCGGCGGGGCGCGGCGCGGACAACACGCGCTCAGACGAAGGCGCCCGCCCTTTGCAGGACAGCGCCGCCCGTTTCCAGCTTGAACCGCGCGATGCCCGCGCCTGACTGCGTGTTGACCCCGCCGAGATCCAGCACAGTCACGCCACGCGCCTTGAGGTCTCGCATCGCCGTCCAGAGGATGAGATTGTGGGCCGCGTTCGTGCGTCCCTCATCGCTGGTCCAGCCGACATGGTAGGTGGCGCGAGTACCGTGGATCAGGAACAGCATTCCCGCCGCTGCATCGCGCTTGAGGTCCGCGCGATAGACCGCCAGTCCAGCCGCCTTGTCACCACGCGCGCCCTCCGCCTTCGCGTCCTGCCAGCGTTCCGTCATCTCCACGGGCATGGATCGATAGCCGCGCTTCACGCGCTGCTTCAGCTCGGCATCCAGCAGCCAGCGATACTGAGCGGGCTTCACGCCTGCTTTCTGGACCACCAGGTCAGACCGCTCCGCTTTTGACAATCTGTTGCGCCAGCCCTGATCCATTGCGGCGCGCAGGACGTCTTCATCCTTCGTGAGATCGATGAGCACGGTGGCGCCGCCCGTCATAACCCGCGCCATGCCTTTCAGAGCATCGCTCGCGGCTTCGTCAGGTGTCAAAACGAGAAGGCGCGGCCACCGTTGAGGCAGCGAGCTCTTGAGCCGGCGGAATGCCTCATGCTTGTCGTCGGCAGAAACCTCGCCAATCCAGACCGGCCCGTGCGTACACAGCGCGAACCGTCCCGCCATCGCGAACGGTCGAGCGGTGATCTGGGCAAGCCCCATCAGCGATCCATCCGACCGGTGAACCGCAGCCCGCAGGATTTCGACGTTCGGGGCTGTGACTTTCAGCGCGACGCCATAGGCCCAGTCCTGCTGGTAGCTTGCCGCAGCACCCGCATGCGCTGCATCCCACGCCTCCCTGGGCGTATCGTTCCAACTGATGGTCAGACCGGCTGCGCGACTCATTCGCCAAATCTTAGCGGTTTCCCCTCCCAATTGGTGAACAAGCGGGAGAGCCCATGGCGCGCGCCAAGATTCAAACTGTCGCAGGCCATCGCCTGCCGGAGCCGCGCATCACGCCGATGGCGATCTGGCTGGTATTCCTCTGGGTCGGCCTTCCCATCCTCGCGGTCGGAGGCTTGCTGGACGTCATTGCCCAGATGGTCTTCGGCGTCTGTACCGGATTGTGGTGCTACGCGGCCAACTAGCCGCTCAGCCCGTATGCTTGCCCATCATCATCGCCAGGAAGCCGCCCAGCTTCGGAGGCTGGCCGGTGCGCAGCAGGCTAGCCTGGAAGATGCGGCCCAGCAGGATCATCTCGATTGCGACGAAGGCCGCCAGCATCGCGCCCGTGCCGAGCACCTCGATGAGATCCACGCCGGCGCCCAGGCGAGCGAGCATCGCGAAGGGCGTGTAGAGTGGAATCCATGACATCGCGACGGGGAAGGCGCCGTTGGGCTGCTGCACCACCGAGACCATCATGAACACCACCGGCAGCATGATCACCATGATCACCGGCATCAGATAGGCCTGCGCGTCCTGCAGCGAGTTCGAGAGCGCTCCGATCGCGAGGTAGAGCATCGAGATGATGAGGTAGCCTGCCAGGAAATAGAACAGCATCGCCCCGAACATCCAGGGCTCGATTGCGGCCAGCGAGGGGTTCACGATGTCTGCGACGATGCCCTGCACGTAGAGCGCAGCGCCCACGGCCGCGCCGACCCAGACGCCGAGAATGGTGAGGCCGATGGCGCCGAGCCCGAGCAATTTGCCATACATGAGTTCTGACGGGCGAATGCTGGCAAGGATCGATTCCAGCAGCTTGTTGGAGCGTTCCTCGATCACGCCCTGCAGCATCATAGAGCCTGTTGTCATCACGGTGACCAGCAGCAGGTAGACCATGGCAAGCGGAAGGGCGGAACGGATCGCCACCTGCTCCCGGCCTGCGCCCTGCGGCGGCGCGCTGAGATCGATCGGCGTTGCGATGTTCGCGATGCTCGTTGCAACCTCCGGCGACAGTCCGCTGGTTTCCAGCGCGGCGGCGCGCTGAACGCGGGTGATCTCGTTGCGGACGTTGTCCACGAGGGTCGTGTTGGGCGCGCCGTTGGTCCACATCCTGACGGGAGAGGTCGCTGACACCTCAGCAGGTATCCAGACTGCCAGGGCGAGCGGGCGCTTGCCCTCTGGCGTGTCGATCTCGTCGCCCTTGAGCGGCCCGGCCAGCCCCCCGGCGAACGCGTCGGCGCCTTGATCAGTCGTGACGCCCGGCGGCAGAGGTGCGCGGGAATAGTTCGGGGGATCGATGACGTAAGCCGGCGCTTCCTTCGGCTTGCTGGGCGCGATCTTTTCCCATGCCGCGTCAATGCCGCCGTCGGCCACGAACTTTGCCACCTGGTCATCGGTGAACCAGCGTTCTCCCTTGGCCCACACGGCCTCCGGCTCGATGCGGCCAAGCTCCCACCGCTGCACATAGGCGGACAAGGCGCCAAGCTCGACGCGCTGGTAGTTGAAATGGAGGCGGCGATCGATCGCGGCTTCGTACTGGCCAGACTGGTCGACCAGCACGTAGGCGGAATCCGTTTGCGGCCTGAAGAACTGGCCGGCGACCTGGCTAAGGCCGATGACGACCGGCAGAACAAGGAGCATCACCCAGAAACCCCGCGTCGAGGCAATCTGCTTGTACTCGCGGGCGGCGACGAGAAGGATGTTCTTCACGGCTGCGTCTCCTGCTCGGGACCGACAAGGTGGATGAAGACATCGTGCAGGCTGGGGCGGTGGCTTTCGAATCCGCGCAAGGCAAAGCCGTTCTGTGTACAGGCCTGCAACAGGTCGCCGGGCGCGAGGCCGGGTTTCAACGACACGTCCCAGCTGTTCCAGCCATTCGCCGCGCCGGCGCGCGTCGCCGAGGCGATGCCGGGTAGAGCTGAAGGGTCCGCTTCGCTGACGAGGGTTAGTCGGCCGGGCAGGCGCGCGCGCGCTTCCTCTTGTGTGCCCTCGAAAACCTTCCGTCCACGCGCCAGTAGCACGATGCGGTTCGTGAGCCGCTCGGCGTGCTGCATGATGTGGGTGGAGAACACCACAGTGGAGCCGGCCTTCGCCATTTCAAGAACCAGGTCCTCGAGCACTTTCTGGTTCACCGGATCAAGGCCGGAGAAAGGTTCATCGAGGATGAGCAGCCGCGGGCGGTTCACCATGGCCGCGGCGACCTGCACCTTCTGCGACATGCCCTTCGACAGTTTCTCGACCATCGACTTGGTCCATTCGGTGAGGCCGAAGCGTTCGATGAGACGCTCGGCTTCCTTTTTTGCGGGCGCTGCGTCCATGCCCTTCAGGCGGCCGAAATAGACGATGGTGTCGAGCACGGTCATGCGGCGGTAGAGGCCGCGCTCTTCCGGCAGGAAGCCGATCTCGGATGCATTCTCGCGGCCGGGCCTGCGGCCAAGAATCTCGATCGTGCCGGACGACGGGCGGATGATGTCGAGCGCCATGCGCAGGCTGGTCGTCTTGCCCGCGCCATTGCCGCCGAGGAATCCGAAGATGCCGCCTTCGGCGACTTCGAACGAGAGATCATCCACCGCCGTGAATTCGCCGAAGCGCTTCACGACATGATCCAGCTTGAGGATAGCCAATGATGCCCCCGTGGTGTGGCCGCTGAAGCAGCTCTTGATGCCCGTACCAGTCTGATAGTCGTGTCGCCCTGCGGATTCCTACAGGGGTGCGTGGCGAGTAGTGACCGAGGTGTGGGCGCGGGGCAACAGGGTTCAGGTAGCGGCTGCTCTACGCGTTAAATCGCCGGCTGTATCGGCCCCTCGGCCCGTCCATTGACGAACTGGTCGATGTGAGGATTGCCGGAATTGTCGAGGGCGGACACCGGGCCGCGCCAGATGATGCGGCCTTCGTGGAGCATTGCGACTTCGTCGGCGATCTTGCGGACGGACGCCATGTCGTGGGTGATCGAGACGGCGGCGGCGCCGAGCGCTTTTACCTGCTCGACGATCAGGTTGTTCACGGCATCCGCCGTGATCGGATCGAGGCCGGTGGTAGGTTCGTCGAAAAAAAGCAGCTCGGGCGTTGCGATTATCGCGCGCGCGAGGGCGACGCGCTTCTGCATGCCGCCGGACAGCTCAGCCGGCCGGAGGTCTGCAGCGGAAGCGGGCAGGCGGACCTTGGCAAGATTCTCGATGGCGCGCCTTTTCGCTTCGGCGCGGCCGACACCGTCCCGGTAAAGCAGCGCGAAGGCGACGTTTTCCCAGACGGTCAGGCTGTCGAACAGTGCGCCGCCCTGGAACAGCATGCCGGTGCGGCGACGCATGGCGTCTAGCTGCTTGGGATCGGTTATCAGTTGGCCGTCGAACAGGATCTCGCCCTGTTCCGGCGTCATCAGGCCGAGGGCGGATTTGATGGTGACTGACTTGCCCGTGCCGGAGCCGCCGATGATCACCAGCGACTGGCCCTGCGCCACAGTCAGATCGACGCCGCGAAGGACCTGCTTGTCGCCGAACGTCTTGTGCACGTTGCGCAGTTCGAGAATGGGCTTGTGGGAAAAGTCGATCACAGGCCGATCCTCACGAAGATCGAGGTGAGGACATAGTTCGATGCGAGCACCAGCACCGCGGCGCCTACAACCGCAAGAGTCGCCGCACGGCCAACGCCGCCCGCGCCGCCCTTCGAGCGGTCGCCCTGATAGCAGCCCATCAGCGAGATGACGCCGCCGAAGAAGGCCGCCTTGATCAGGCCGGACCAGATATCGTTGCCGGTGACGAAATTCCAGCTGTTGCGCAGGTAGAGCGAGCCGTTGAAGTCGAGCGCGCCGACGGCAACGAGATATCCGCCCAGCACGCCGATGATGTCGGCCACCAGCACGAGCAGCGGCAGCGTGAGGATGCCGGCAATGACACGCGGCGCGTAGAGATAACGCTCGGGCTTCGCGGACAGCGTAAGCAGCGCGTCGATCTGTTCTGTGACGCGCATCGCGCCGATCTCGGCCGCGATGCCTGCGCTGACCCGGCCGGCGAGCATCAGCGCGGCGAGGACAGGCCCGAGTTCACGCGTGATGCCGACGACCACGATGTTGGGAACGAACTGCTCCGCGTTGAATCGGGCGCCGCCGGTGTAGATGTTGAGGGCGAGGGCTGCGCCGATGAAAACCGCGGTCAGGCCGACCACCGGCAGTGAAAAGAAGCCGATCTTCAGGCACTGGCGCAGGACTTCGCGCAGGTAGATCACCGGCGTGATGCAAGCGAGCAGCACGCGCCCCGAGAAGGTGGCGATACGGCCGATCTCGCGGAATCCGGCAAGCACCGTCTGGCCGATTAGGCGGAAGGGACGCAGGATGGGGCTGTCCTCTATGGGACTTGTCGGCCCGCTGGTGGCAGGTTGAGGGGAGGTCATTCGCCCCCCGCATAGCGCCGGTCGAGCCGGCTGCCCAGCCGGGTCAGGATTTCGTAGTCGATCGTCCCCATGGCGGCAGCCACCTCCGACAGGGGCATGTTGGGGCCAAGAAGCTCGATGTCATCCCCCGGGGACACAGAAAGTCCGGTCACATCGATGACGATGAGGTCCATCGAGACGCGGCCGAGAATGGCGCGCTTCCGGCCCTGGACGAAGACGTGGGCTCGGTTCGAAGCGTGGCGCAGGTAGCCGTCGGCATAGCCGAGACCGATGGTGGCGGTCTGGGTGTCGTCGGGCGCAGTCCATGCGCAACCGTACCCGACCGTGTCGCCCTGTTTCACGTCGCGGACCTGAAGGACAGGCGCGGTGAGGGTCACGACCGTTTGCGGCGCTGAGCTCTCGTCGGGCATCGGACCCCCGCCATAAAGACCGATGCCGGGGCGCACTTCGTCGAAATGGTAGTCGCGTCCAAGATAGGCGCCGCCAGTTGCAGAGAGGCTGCGGCGGATGCCGGGCCAAAGCGCCGCCGCTTGCTGGAAGCGGGCGAGTTGGGCGGGATTTGCGGGGCTGTCTTCATCGCCACAGGCGAGGTGGCTGATCAGGCGGGTGGGCCGGGGCAGCATGCGCGCGGCAGAGGCCCAGTGCGCTTCCGACAGGCCGAGGCGGTTCATGCCGATGTCGACGTGGATGGCGGCC
>CAIKXW010000180.1 GCA_903831485.1 uncultured Alphaproteobacteria bacterium
CATGACGCTGGAAACAATCGCACCAATGAGCGATGATCCCCCCGTCAGCCTGCCGGCCTTGCCCGCAGCATGACCGGCCCAGCCTGGCGGCGAGGCCCGAGACGAGTGCCGGCTCGTACACCACTCATCGGGACACGACCCCGAGATCAAGCTTTCGAGCGGTCCGGAACGCCGTCGCCGCTGGAGCGCAAAGGAACGCTCGACGATCCTCGCTGCAGCTTTCGCGCCCGGAGCTGTTGGTGGCGGAGGTACCCACCGCACACTTACATTCCTCGCGTAAGTCCGGTTCACGGAGTCTGCCGCGAAACATGCTTGCTGCTTTTGCCTCGTGCGGGGCTATTGGCACACGCCTCGAACTCGAAACAGGCGCAGTCGACCCGTCGGAACACTGCCGGACAGCAAGGGCGCGCGCTGGAATTCTCGCGTAAGGAGCCTGCCAGCGGCCATACTCGACCTGAACTCGAAAACGGCGATCCTGGCACTGCATGCTGGAAGCCTGCTCAAGTCAGGTTTTGCAGAGGCTTGCCATGAGCCTCAGGCGTCGACTTCCGCTTCCAGTGCGAATTCCTGGATGAATTCGCGGCGGGGTTCGACAAGATCGCCCATCAGGCGGGAGAACATCTCGTCCGCTGTGTCAGCGTGCTCCACCTTCACCTGCAGCAGGAGGCGGGCGTTCGGATCGAGCGTCGTCTCCCAGAGCTGTTCCGGGTTCATCTCGCCAAGACCCTTGTAGCGCTGGATCTTGATGCCGCGCTCGCCCGCCTCAAGGACAGCGGCGAGGAGCGAGACCGGGCCGAACACCTGGGCGTCGCCGGTCTTTTCGTGGCGCAGCACGCAGCGGCCGGCATAGACCTCGCCCAGCGCATCGGCGCGCTCGGCAAGGCGGCGCGCATCAGGACTGGCCAGCAGCTGCGGATCAAGCGCGGCCTTCTCCTCGACGCCGCGAACCGTGCGCGAGAAGACGACCGCGCCATCCTCATGATGGCCCTTCCAGGTGTCTTCGCCCTCTTCCGCAATGCGATTCAGACGCTGGGCGGCGAGATCGGCTTCGGCCTGGCCTGCCCCGGCTTTCAGCGCGCCGGCGAGAGCAGCCTGTTCGACAACGTGTCCGGGCGCACGCAGTGCAAGGCGCGTGAGCGTGCCCTTGAAGGCTGCAGCTTCCTTGACGCGCGCGCCAAGATCGGCGCCGGCGATCTGTTCGCCATTGTCGCGGATCAGCATCTGGCCCTTGACGCCCTCGGCGATCAGGAACTCGTCGAGGTCGGCATCGTCCTTCAGGTAGCGCTCGGACTTTCCGCGCTCGGCTTTGTAGAGTGGCGGCTGGGCGATGTAGAGATAGCCCTTCTCGATCACTTCCGGCATCTGACGGTAGAAGAAGGTCAGCAGCAGCGTGCGGATGTGGGCGCCGTCGACGTCGGCGTCGGTCATGATGATGATGCGGTGATAGCGCATCTTCTCGATCTGGAAACCTTCGCTTGGATTGGCCTCCGAGCGCCGCCCGATGCCGCCGCCCAGCGCAGTGATCAATGTGCCGACCTGGTCCGACGACAGCATCTTGTCGAAGCGCGCGCGTTCTACGTTGAGGATCTTTCCACGCAGCGGGAGCACGGCCTGGTTCTCGCGGTTGCGGCCCTGCTTGGCCGAGCCGCCGGCGCTATCGCCCTCGACGATGAAGATCTCGGACTTGGCCGGATCCTTCTCCTGACAGTCGGCGAGCTTGCCGGGGAGCGAGGTGATGTCGAGCGCCGATTTGCGGCGCGTGAGTTCGCGCGCCTTGCGGGCGGCTTCCCTTGCAGCAGCAGCCTCGACGATCTTCATCATCACCTGTTTTGCGGGGCCGGGATTCTCCTCGAACCACTGGCTGAGCGCGTCCGTCATCAGGCTTTCGACAATGGGTCGGACTTCGGACGAGACCAGCTTGTCCTTGGTCTGGCTTGAGAATTTGGGGTCCGGCACCTTCACCGAGAGCACGCAGGTGAGGCCTTCGCGCGCATCGTCGCCGGAGATTTCGACCTTCTCCTTTTTCGCAAGACCCGTCTCGTTGGCGTACTTGTTGATCACGCGCGTGAGGGCGCCGCGGAAGCCGGCAAGGTGCGTGCCGCCGTCGCGCTGCGGGATGTTGTTGGTGAAGCAGAGGACGTTTTCATAATAGCCGTCGTTCCACTGCAGCGCGGCCTCGACGACGACGCCGTCCTTCTTGGTCATCGAGTAGATCGGCTTGGGGATCGCGGCGTTGCGCTGGCGGTCGATGTGCTTGACGAAGGCTTCAACGCCGCCCTCGTACTGCATAACGATTTCCCACGGCTCTGGGCCGCGGAGGTCCTTGAAGACGATCTTCACGCCGGAATTGAGGAAGGCCAGTTCGCGCAGGCGATGCTCGAGCGTCTCGCGCTTGAACTCCGTCATCGTGAAGGTGGCGGCGCTTGGCAGGAAGCGGACGGTCGTGCCGGTCTCGTGGCGCGAACCGTCGGCCTTCATTGGCGCGTCGCCGATGATGCGCAGGGGCGCCTCGGGCTCGCCCAGCTTGAAGCGCATCGTGTGGATCTTGCCATTGCGGCGGATGGTGAGGTCGAGCGTTTCGGACAGCGCGTTGACGACCGAGACGCCGACGCCGTGCAGGCCGCCGGAGACCTTGTAGGAACCTTCCTCCTCCGTGTTGGCGAACTTGCCGCCCGCGTGCAGCTGGGTCATCACGACCTCGGCGGCGCTGACGCCTTCTTCGGAATGGATATCGACGGGAATGCCGCGGCCATTGTCGCTGACTTCGGCGGAGCCGTCGGGGAAGAGCGTGACGGCGACATGGTCGGCATGGCCCGCCAGCGCTTCGTCGATCGAGTTATCGACGACTTCGTAGACCATGTGGTGCAGGCCCGAGCCGTCGTCGGTGTCGCCGATATACATGCCCGGCCGCTTGCGCACGGCGTCGAGCCCGCGGAGCACCTTGATCGACTCGGCGTCGTAGCTCTTCTTCGAAGGCTCGGCGCCAGCAGTTTCAGACACGTCAGGCATTCACAACTTCCCTCGCGGCGCGCAGAGGCGGCGCCGCCAAATTCCGTATCAGCCCTCGCGGACAGTCCCGTCAGAGACTTCGAAGCGCTGGGCGCGATCGCCGAACGCATCGAAGAGGGAGCAGTCTGTTCCTGTGAGCCATGCCTGGCCGCCAAGGGCAGCCAGTTCGTCGTACAACGCGGCGCGCCGGTCCGAATCGAGATGGGCCGCCGCCTCGTCAAGTAATAGCAGGGGTGAGGGGGCAAAATCACGCTCGAAAAGCGCCTGAGCGTTAGCTAAAATAAGCCCTATCAACAAGGCCTTCTGCTCACCCGTCGAGCACTGGTCGGCGGCGAGGCCCTTGGGGGCGTGAATGACGCGCAGATCGGTGCGGTGAACGCCCTCTGTCGTGCGTCCGGCGATGCGGTCGCGGCCGCGGTTTTCGCGCAACTGGACGATGATTTCCTGCTCGATATCGGTGAGCGCAACGCCGTTGGCGGCATGCAATTCAAACTGCCCGTCGAGATCGATCAGCGCCTTCGGGAAGGCGCCTTCGGGGCGCGCGAGGATTGCCTCCTGCATCACCTTCACGGCGTCTATCCGGTGGATGGCCATGGCGGCCCCGGCGGAGGCCATGCCGAGCTCGATGGCGTCGAGCCAGGCCGGATCGCTCCTGCCCTGCTCCAGCAATGCATTGCGCTGGCGCATGGCCTTCTCATAGCCGGCGGAGGCGGCGGCGTGGCTGGGGAAGTGGGCGAGCACCTGGCGGTCGAGAAAGCGGCGGCGGTCGCCTGCCGGGCCTGCGAAGACGCGGTCCATGGCGGGGGTGAGCCAGATCACGCGCATCAGCTCGCCGAGATCCTGCTGCGCCGTGTCCACGCCATCGAGGCGAGCGGTGCGCCGTGAGCGGCCCTGGTCGTCGAGTTCGAGCGCAAGTGAAATGCGGCGGTCGACATCGCCATCGCGCACATTGGTGGAGATGGCCCAGCCGCGCGCGGCCTCGCCCTCCGGCGTCTGGCGCACGAGGTCGCTGAACTCGGCGCCGCGCAAGCCGCGCCCGGGCGACAGCATCGAGACGGCCTCAAGCAGGTTGGTCTTGCCCGAGCCGTTCTGCCCGAACAGGCAGACATGGCGGCCATCGAGGCGCAGGTCGAGCGCGGCATAGTTGCG
>CAIKXW010000181.1 GCA_903831485.1 uncultured Alphaproteobacteria bacterium
GCGTGCTGCGCCTGCGCCACGGCCATGCCATAGCCCGGCACGATGATGACCTTGGATGCGTTCTTCATGATGAAGGCCGCATCGTCCGCCGAGCCGATCTTCACCGGCTTGGCCGGTCCGCCGCCCGCAGCGGCCGCCGTCGTCTCGCCGCCGAAGCCGCCGAGGATGACGGAGATGAAGCTGCGGTTCATCGCCTTGCACATGATGTAGGACAGGATCGCGCCCGACGATCCCACCAGCGATCCGGTGATGATCAGCGCGTTGTTCTCCAGCGTGAAGCCCAGCGCCGCTGCGGCCCAGCCCGAATACGAGTTGAGCATCGACACGACGACCGGCATGTCCGCCCCGCCGATCGGGATGATCAGCGTGATCCCGAGGATCAGCGCGATCGCCGTCAGAGCCAGGAACATCCAGGGCTGCGATCCCTGCGTCTGCACCATCATCACGACAAGCACCACGATGGCGACGCCGAACGCGATGTTGATGATGTGGCGGCCCGGCAGCATGATCGGCGATCCCGACATGTTGCCGTTGAGCTTCAGGAACGCGATCACCGATCCAGTGAAGGTCAGCGCGCCGATGGCTGAGCCGAGCGACAGCTCGATGATCGAGGCCATGTTGATAGCCCCGGTCACGCCAATGCCATAGCTTTCCGGCGCATAGAGCGCCGCCGCCGCCACAAGCACGGCCGCAAGGCCCACCAGCGAGTGGAAGAATGCCACCAGCTGCGGCATCGCCGTCATCTTGATCTTCTGCGCAACCACTGCGCCCGCGACGCCGCCTACCGCAATGCCGCCGGCGATGATCAGCAGTGTCGGCGCATCAAGGCCGCCCGAGCTGTCCCACAGCATCCACAGCGTGGTGCCGATCGCCAGCACCATCCCGATGATGCCGTTGTTCGCGCCCGCGCGGCTGGTCTCGGGGCTCGACAGTCCCCGCAGCGACAGGATGAAAAGAACGCCCGATGCAAGATAGAGCAGGGCCGCAATGTTCGCGTTCATGAGTGGTCCGGTCCCCTAGGGTGTGTCTGGCTACCCAGCCCGAATGATGTCAGGGCGGCGCGCGCAATCGGCTCGCCCCACTCCTGCAGAAAATGTCCGCCCTCGGCGATCAGCATCGGCTCGGGGCAGTTGCGGATCGTGGCGTGAAGCGCGCGCATCACAGGCTCGCCCAGCACCGGATCGGCCTGGCCGATCGCCATGAAGCTCTGGCCGTTCCACTGTTCGAGAAAGAAGGCGGCAGACGCGCGTCCATGCGCAACGCCGTCCATTGCCGGATCGACGGGCACGAGTTGCGGAAACCGCCGTACGCCAGCCTTGTAGGTGATGTCCGGAAACGGCGCGTTGTAGGCGTCCTTCTCGGCATCGGTCAGTACCGATGTCCCGCGCTTCATCAGAGCGCCGACATCCATGTCAGGATTGGCGGCGGCATAGGCCTTCCAGGCATTGAAGCCCGGCCCGGGAGACGCGCCCGTGCCGATGCCGGTGTTCATGATCAGCAGCCGGGTGATCTCCGGATGATCCTTGGGAAGCGTAAGGCCCAGAAGTCCACCCCAGTCCTGCACGACAATGCAGACATTCTTGAGCGCCATGCGATCGAGGAATGCCGTCATCGTGTCGCGATGGAAGTCGAAGGTATAGACCTCGTCCTTCACCGGCTTGTCGGAGCGACCGAAGCCGAACCAGTCCGGCGCCACGACGCGGCGCCCCGCACCAACAAACACCGGCAGCATCTTCCGATAGAGATAGGACCAGCTCGGCTCGCCATGCAGGCAGAGGAATGTCACCTCCGCATTGCGCGGCCCCTCGTCGATATAGTGCAGGCGCAGACCCTCGCGGCCCTTGAGGTCGTCGACATAGTGCGGCGCAAACGTCCAGCCGGACAGGTTGGCGAACCGTTCGTCCGGCGTGCGGACGATCGGGCCAAATCTCGGATGATCGAAAGCTGCCGCCATCACAGCTTCACTTCGTCGTCGGCTTCACGGCCGGCTTTTCCTTCTTCTTGTACATCGCAAGCATCCGCTTGGTGACAAGGAAGCCGCCGAAGATGTTCACGGCGGCCAGCGCGACCGCCACCCCGCCCATGCCTTTAGACAGCCACAGGTCGCTGGTCATCTCCTGACCCGCACCAGCGCCCGCCGCAATCAGCGCGCCGACGATGATCACCGAGGAGATCGCGTTCGTGACGGCCATCAGCGGCGTGTGCAGCGCGGGCGTCACCGACCACACCACATAGTATCCGACGAAGATCGCCAGCACGAAGATCGCCAGGCGGAAGATCAGCCCGTCAGGCTGTTCCGCACCCGTCGCAGCGAGCGCGGGCGCGGCGAGCAGCAGTGCTGCAAATCCCAGGGCGGCAAGGCGCTTGATCATGTTTGCGATCCTTTTTCCGGCTTTTTCTTCGTTTTCAGAATGTACCGTATACCGACGGAAATCATTGCGACAGCAATTGCCGCCACGACAAAGCTTGGCAGCGGCGCTGGGCCAGGCATCGTCGTCATCTGCACGAAATACCAGCCGAGCATCAGGCCGGTGATCGTCAGGATGAGGCCGATGGCCTTCGACATGCCTCAGCCATCCTTCAGCGCGGGGTGCACTACCTGCCCATCGCGCGTAAGGACCGAGGCCTTCACGATCTCATCGTCCCACTTCGGCCCGAACGCCGCGTTCTCGCCCGTGAACAAGGGCAGCAGCGCCAGCAGGTTCTTGGCGTACAGCGCCGAAGCGTCGGCCGCGATCCGGCCGGGCAGGTTGGTGAAGCCGGCGACCTTCACGCCGTCCACGTCCACCACCACGTCCGGCTTCGACAGCGGGCAGTTGCCGCCCTGGCTGACTGCAAGGTCGACGATCACCGACCCCGGCCGCATCGAGCGCACCATGGCTTCGGTCACCAGCACGGGCGCCGCCCGCCCCGGGATCAACGCCGTCGTGACGACGATGTCCTGCTTGGCGATGTGACCCGCCACCAGTTCGGCCTGCAGCTTCTGGTACTCCGGCGACATCGGCTTGGCGTATCCCGCAGCCGTCTCCGCCGCCTTGAACTCCTCGTTCTCGACCGCGATGAATTTTGCGCCCAGCGAGGCGACCTGTTCCTTCGATGCGGGGCGCACGTCGGTCGCGGACACGACGCCGCCCAGACGCCGCGCCGTGGCGATCGCCTGCAGGCCGGCGACGCCAGCCCCCATCACGAACACCTTAGCCGCCGCCACCGTGCCAGCGGCCGTCATCATCATCGGCAGCGCGCGGCCATACAGCTGCGAGCCTTCGATCACGGCGCGATAGCCGGCAAGGTTGGCTTGGGAAGACAGCACGTCCATCGACTGCGCCCGCGTGATGCGCGGCACGAACTCCATCGCGATGGCGGTGATGCCTGCGGCCGCATACCCGGCGGCTTCCGCCTTCGCTGCATACGGTTCCAGCAGCCCGGCCATGGCCGCGCCCTTCGGATATGTCGCAAGTTCAGCAGCGTCCGGCGCGCGCACCTTGAAGACGATGTCGGCGCCGGCCAGCACGTCCGCCGCCGAGTTGATCGTCGCGCCCGCAGCGATGTAGTCCTCGTCACGGATGCCGGCTGTCGCGCCCGCGCCCGTCTCGATGGCCACCGTGTGCTTCAGCGCCGCCAGCTTCTTCACCGTGTCCGGTGTCGCTGCGACGCGGGTCTCGTTGAACCGCCGTTCCTTCAGGACCGCGATCTTCATTAGTCCCCCTGTGGTTGCCGGGAATCAGCCCAGCAGCAGGCCGCCCAGCCAGATCAGAGTTTGTACGAAAACAGCGAGAACGCAGAGGCCGACGACGGTGGCGATCCAAGCGCCGCCCATGTTCATCAGCATGCCACATGCGATGCCGAACACCGCAAAGCCGATCATGGCGCCGATCCACGGGATCCCCATGGTGAGCGTGAAGGTCGCATAGCCGACAATGATCAGGGTCAGCAGGCTGCCCCAGGCCGTCAGGTTTCCAAAGCCTTTCCACATGCCGCGCCGCGCGGCCATGTCCATGTAGGCGTCCGTGTGCGCCGGCGGCGTCACGATCGGGCCTTTGTCGGCGTGTTCGGCATGCGCCATCGGGTGTCGACTCCACATGGTTGCAGGTCAGGAGAGCGTCGGATGTAGCCGGATCACGCGCCCCTGAAAAGCGCCCAAACGGCCGCATGGACCGAAAAAATCGCTGAAAATTCCGAAAGGGCCGGCCCGGCATGGTGATTCCCCGCCGCCAACCGGTCAGGGCCAGCGCGTCGGCGTTCGCCGCCTAGTCCAGCCCCCGCGCTACCACCCGGTCAGACGTCGAGTACCGCCATTCCTGCAGCAGCGTCCGCAGCGCGGCCACGAAGGCCAGCGGCTGGTCGAGCATCACATGATGACGCGCCTCCGGGATCTCGATGAACGGCACCTGCCGGTTCAGGAGGTCGCGCATGTATTCGCCGACATCGTCCTCCCACAGGATCGACTTCTCGCCCTTGAACAGCGCGATCCTGCAACGCGTCGCCTTCAGCAATTCCTGCGGCGGACGCGAGACCGAGAAGCGCCGCCAGATCGACGGATCGAACTTCCAGCCCCAGCCATCACCGGTCTTTTCTCCGTTCGGGCCATCCTGCGCCGGCTTCTTCGCGAGGCTCCAGCGCGCGATGTAGTCCATGATGAAATGGTTATCGCACGCCTGCGGCGGGGCGAGGCGAAAGCGCGCCAGCGCTGCTTCCAGCGTCGGATATACCTTGCCGCCCCGCACGGGCGGCGGCCCATGGCGCTGGCGGTCAGGCGGGTTCACCGGCGAGTCGACAATGACAATCCCGCCGAAGCGGTCGCCATACTCAGCCCCGGTCAGGATCGTGACAAACCCGCCGAACGAATGCGCGACGATGATCGGCTTCTCGGCGTGAGCAAACAACCCGGCCGCCTCGCATACGGCCAGCTGCTCCTTCGCGAACACGTCCATCACATAGTGCGGACGCCAGTCTGAATCGCCCATGCCCGAGAACGTCATCGCGACCACATGATAGTCGTCGGTGAGATAGGGCGCGACGAAGTCCCACCAGTGCGCGTGCGCGCCGTTGCCATGCACCAGCAACAGCCCCGGCTTCGTCCGGTCGCCCCAGCTCTGGTAATGGATCTTCGCGCCCTCGCAGTCGACGAACGCTGTGGCGTAAGGCGTTGCAACCGCAGCCTCGAACCAGTGCGGCGCAGGCGGGCGCGCACCCTTGTAGACCGCAAGCGGGCCCTGTTCCGCCGGCATCTCCGCCGGCTGGTCGCGAACAACCTTGTCCCTGCTGTCTGTCAACCGCGCCTCCACTGCGAAGGTGATTAGGCGCGCGCGAAGGGCAGGGCAAGCTGAGCCGGGCGGGGCCGGCTCAGCTTCCCGACTTCAGGATTTGGGCTTGAAAGCAATCATCACATTGCCCGCGCCCTGGCCGAAGAGGCCATAGCCCGAGTTCATGATCACCAGCCCGTTGGCCGCGATGATCGACGCATTGTCCACCGCCGCGCCATTTCCCTTGACGCCGTTGATCGTGTCGAACTCGCGCGCCGTGCTGTACTGCCAGACCAGCCTACCCGTCTTGCGCTCCAGCATGTAGACACGGCCGTCGAGCCCGCCGGTGATGACGTGGTCGCCGATCACTGTCGGCGCGCCCGAGAGGCCATAGAGACCTGCACAGCGCGCCACGAACTTCTTCTCTTCCGCGCTACAGGCGCCCTTGACGGAGAAGGACCAGTCGACCGACCCGTCATCGAGGTTCACCGCATAGAGGCCCGGCTTGATGGTATCGTCGACCTCCTGCCCGGGGATCGAACGGCCAGCGTTCGAGATCGGCACATAGACGTGCGTGCTATCTGCAGCGAGGCCCCAGTGGACGCCGCCCATCGCGCCGCCCGTGCCGATGTCGCGGCGCCAGACAACCTTGCCCGTGTCCGGATCCATCGCCCACACGGTTCCGGATTTCTGTCCGGCGAGGAC
>CAIKXW010000182.1 GCA_903831485.1 uncultured Alphaproteobacteria bacterium
GTTGGTTTCTCCCGCGGGCCCCGGCAACGTCTGCTGCCCCTTGAACTTCGTCTCTGCTTCGACGGCGTAGTAGCGGCAGAAATCCACCGCCTCGCGCACTTCCGCGATGCAGTCATCCAGCGTCTTGCCGCCCTCACGCGTGAGGATCGCAATCAGCCGGTCCGTCTCACGCTCCATCGCATCGGCCATCGCTTCGAGAATGTCAGCACGCTTCGCCCCACCCAGCGCATTCCACTCCGGCTGGAAGCAAAGCGCTGAGCCATACGCCGCCCCGACATCATCCGGCGTAGCTGTCGCAAACGTTCCCACCTCGCGCGCGCGATCCGCCGGCGCTTTCAGCGGCTCGCCCGGACGGGTCCGCGCCTCGCCCGCAACAATCGGCCCAACCGGGACCGGCCCTTCGGCATCCAGCTTAGCCACCTCCGCGCTGATCCGCCCGCGCGCGCCTTGCTGGCTGAAATCGACTCCCGCGGAATTCCTGCGCGAAGGCCCATACAGAGCAGGCGGCGGGGGAATGCGCGGATGCCGCGCCGGCGCCGCCGACAGCGTCGTGTAGGGATCAGCCGCAATCCGCTCCGCCGGCACATCCTCGTCCAGAAACGAGTGCACGAACGACGTGTTCGCGCCGTTCTCCAGAAGCCGCCTCACAAGGTATGGCAGCAGATCCTGATGCGCGCCCACCGGCGCATAAATCCGCACCGACCGCTCGCGCCCGGCAGCCTGGTAGAGCGCAACGCCCATCCCATGCAGCCGCTGGAATTCGTAGTCCGTCCGCCCAGCGCGCTTCGCCATCATGTCGACAGCCGCCAGCGAGTGGGCATTGTGCGTCGCGAACTGCGGATAGATCGCTGGTCCCGTCTTCAGCAGGGCATCCGCACACGCGAGATAAGATACATCGGTCGCCTGCTTGGTCGTGAACACCGGATAGTCCGGCTGACAGTCAACCTGCGCGCGTTTCACCTCTGAATCCCAGTACGCCCCCTTCACCAGCCGCACCATCAGCCGCCGGTCTGTCTCCTTCGCCAACTCGCCGAGCCACTCGACCACCGCGAGCCCACGCTTCTGATAGGCCTGCACCGCCAGCCCCAGCCCGGTCCAGCCCGCCAGCGCCGGCTCACGGGCCAGCCGCTCCAGCAACCCAAGCGACAGCACCAGCCGGTCCGCCTCTTCCGCATCCAGCGTGAAATTGATGCTTTGGTTCGCCGCCAGCTTCGCCAGCTCCACCACCATCGGATAGAGCTCGCGATGCACCCGCTCGCCCTGCACAGCGCGATAGGCCGGATGCAGCGCCGAAAGCTTCACCGATATCCCATCCGCCGTCTCTGGCGACGCGCCCGTCTTCGCCTTCCCCACTTCGCCGATGGCGTTCGCATAGCTCTCGAAATAGCGCCGCGCATCCGCGCCCGTGCGCGCGCCCTCGCCCAGCATGTCGAACGAATGCGACGCCGCCTCGCCTTTCCTCACATTGCGCTGCCCGCGTTTCAGCGCTTCATCAATCGTGCGTCCCATCACGAACTGCCCGCCCATGATGCGCATCGCCTGCATCATCGCAGCGCGGATCACCGGCTCGCCCGCCTGCCGCACCATGCGCTGCATGAAGCTGGCGGGATTCGACTCCGCATCCTCCGGCGGCTGCACGATCCTGCCCGTCAGCATCAACCCCCAGGTCGATGCGTTGACCAGCAGCGAGTCCGACTTTCCGCGATGGTCCGACCATCCGCCCGACGCGATCTTCTCCGCGATCAGCGCATCCGCCGTATCCGCGTCGGGTACGCGCAGCAGCGCCTCGGCGAGGCACATCAGCGCGAGCCCCTCCGGGTTCGACAACCCGAACTCCTCGAGAAAACTCTCCATCACGCCGGAGCGCTTCGTCTCCGCCCGCGCCTTCAGCACGATATCACGCGCGGCAAGCGACGCCCTGCGCCGCTCCGCCGAATCAAGCGCCGGGGCCGCCAACAGCTCCGCAATCCGTTTGCCCTCGTCCTCGAACTTTTCTGCGTCCAGCGAATCGGAAGGACGAGGCATGGCTTGCGGCATGTCGGACGCCTTATGTCAGGAAAGCCATATCTGCCGGTGGCCCCGCGCCGGATCAACCCGAAACTCGCCCGGCACAAGCCGGGTTTTAGCAATGATCTTGCGTTTGCCCGGTCACTCGGGCCATGGACGTAATGGGCCTCCGCCCGTATTCAGGCGGCCCCGAAGCCAATTAGGAATCGCGCCTGCAATGCGCATCATGCTGGTAACCGACGCCTGGGACCCACAGGTGAATGGCGTCGTCCGCACGATGAAGCGCGTCATCACCGAGTGCGAGGAGATGGGCCATACCTGGGACATCGTCTCGCCGAACGGCTTCAAGACGATTCCGCTGCCCACCTATTCCGAGATCAAGCTGGCCTTCGGCGCCAAGAAGATCATCGAGGAGCGCTTCCTCGAATTCGAGCCCGACGCCGTCCACATTGCGACCGAAGGCCCGCTTGGCTGGGCGGCGCGCGCGGTCTGCCTGCGCCTGAAATTTCCCTACACCACCGCCTATCACACGCGCTTTCCCGAATACATTGCGGCGCGGTTCTTCTTCCTGCCCACATGGATGGGCTACATGTATGTCCGCGAGTTCCACAAATACTCCGGCCGCGTGATGGTCGCGACCGCCTCGATGCGCGACGAACTGGCGGCGCAGCGATTCAAGAACATCATCCCGTGGTCGCGCGGCGTCGATACCGACCTCTTCCATCCCGCCAAGCGAAAGGACGATCGCGGTCCCTTTGCTGGCATGAAGCAGCCGATCTGGCTCAATGTCGGCCGCGTCGCGGTCGAGAAGAACATCGCCGCCTTCCTCGAGACCGACCTGCCCGGTACAAAAGTCGTCGTTGGCGACGGACCGCAGCTCGATGCGCTGAAGCTGAAGCACAAGGACGCGCACTTCCTCGGCGTGAAACAGGGCGAGGAACTCGCGGCCTGCTTCGCCAATGCCGATTGCTTTGTCTTCCCCAGCCTCACCGACACGTTCGGCCTCGTCATCCTCGAAGCCATGGCGGCCGGTACGCCCGTGGCCGGCTTCAGCGTCCCGGGCCCCCGCGACCTGATCCCCGGCTCCAATGCAGGCGCGGTGAACGACGACCTCCGCATCGCCTGCGAGGAAGCAATCAAATGCTCCCGCGAGGCGACGCGCGCCTACGCCGAGACTTACTCCTGGCGCGCCTGCGCCGAGCAGTTCATCAACAACCTGGAACCGCTCCCGGTCCCTGAACGCCGCCGCTTCTGGAAGCGTCTCGCGAGGCTCCGCCACGCTCTCCGCATCCGCCGCCGCAAGCCGAAGCCGGAGGCCGGCGAAATCAATCCCGACGCCAAGCCGACCGTCCCGAAAGACTGACTGGCTCGCCGTGAAACCTACCCGGCCTCGCTGCGTTGTGTTTCCATGGCTCGTTCACACACCTTTAGCGATCATGGCTTCGCCCGCCCGAAACAGGGTCGCGGACGCAAACCCGCCCTCGGCGCGACGTTGGCCGCAGGAGCCCTGCTCGCCGTCGCCTTGAACGCCGTCGGCGCCCAGGATGGGCAACCCGCCCAGACAACCGAGCTTGCCACCACCCTATCCGGCGCGAGGCTCGTCGCTTACACCGGCCGCGCCGTCGAGCTCGATCAGGCGATCATGGGCTTCCGCAAGGATGGCCTGTCGATCAACCTCAGCGTTATGGCGAGCGACGACGGCCAGCGCATCTTTGTGCAGGAAGCCGGTGGCGAACTGTTCCAGATCCCCGTCTCCCCGGGCCAGACAAATGTGAGCGCCGAACTCCCCGCCCACTTCGCTGACTCCGCGGCCCTGTCCTTCCGCGTCGACTAATCGATCGGATCGCCGTTGGCATCCACCACGCGCACCTGGCCGAGGTTCAGCTCGCGCACACCCTTCTCGATCTTGGCCCGGTCACCGACGATCACCCAGACATGGTTCTGGTTGGGGATCAGTCGTTTACCCATCGCCTCCACCTCCGCCGGCGTCACGCCCCGATAGGCGTCTGGATACTTCGCCCAGTAATCCGCCGGCAGGCTGAAATTGTGGATGTCCATCAGCGTGCCCATCACGGCGTCCGCGGTCTCCCACCGGCTCGACAATCCGAGCAGCGTGTTGGTGCGAACCGTGTCCACCTCCGCAGCCGTCGGCGGCTTCCTGCCCACGATATCGGTGAGCTCCTTGCGTAGCTCGATCAACGCACCCTTCGTCTGATCTGTCTGAACCGGCGCCTGGATCGTGAACGTCCGCGGCCCACGTCCGCCGCCGACGATCGAACGCGCGCCGTACGACCAGCCCTTGTCCTCACGCAGGTTCATGTTCACGCGGCTGGTGAAGTTGCCCCCGAACAGCGCGTTGAACGCTGAGACGCGCGTGTCTTCGGCAGGGTTGCGAGGCGCCTGCGGCGTACCGACGAGGATGATCGACTGCGCCGAATCCGGCCGGTCGACCAGATAGACGACGGGCGTCGAAGGCCGCACGCCGTTGGCCACGGACGCGCGTTTCATCGGCGCCTCGCCCCAGCCACGTAGCGCGGCCTCCAGCTTAGGCGTGATCTCCGCCAGCGTCGTGTCGCCGACGACGAACAGCGTTGCGTTGTTCGGCCCGTACCAGGACTTGTGGAAGGCAGCGGCGTCAGCGGGCGAGAGCGAAGAGATCTCCTGGGGGGTCAGCAAGCGACCGTAGGCATGATTGTCGCCCCACAGCGCGCGCGACAGCACCCGCTGGCCGATCGAGCCGGGATCGCGCAGCTGCTGCTGCAGCCCCTGCGCCGTCTGCGCCTGGATGCGACGGAAGTCGCCCTCCGCAAAAGCAGGATTGCGCAGCACGTCGGCCCAGATCGCCATCACCTGGTCAACTGTCGGCGTCAGCGCCGAGAACTCGACCGTCGATGTCTCGCCGCCGCCACCCGTGCCGAGATACCCGCCCAGCCGGTCGATCTCGTCGGCGATCTGCAGCGCCGAGCGGCTCGTCGTGCCCTCGTCCAGCAGGTTGGCCGTCAGGCCCGACAGCCCGTCCTTCATCGTCGCGAGGTCTGCCGGATAGCCCGTATCCAGCTGCATCGAAACGCTCACCTGCGGTACGTCATGCCGCTCGACGAGATAGACCTTGATCCCGTTCGACAGCGTCGCCGTCTGGAACTCGGGGAACACTGCATCCGCGATCGCTCCTGGCTGCGGCATCTTCGAGCGATCAACCTTCTCGGCAAAGGCTTCCGGCTCGCCGAACGGCAGCACGCTCAGCGTGTAGGACCCACGCGTCAGCCATTTCCGCGCCGATGCCTGAACGCTGGCGGGCGTCGCCGCCTGCAACCGCTGCAGCGACTTCTTCCAGCCATCCGGCTCACCGTCGATCATCTCCCACTGCGCCAGCTGAGCCGCCTTGCTCGACGTGCTCTCGAGGCCCGCGATCGTGCCGGAGACAGCCTGCACGATGCTCTTGTCCAGTTCGGCCTGCGTCGGGCCGGAGGCGATCAGCTTGTTCACCTCCTCATCGATCGCAGCCTCGATCTTCGCAAGATCGGCATCCGGCTTGGCTGTTACGATGATCCGGAACTGCCCCGCGATTTCGCTCTGAGGATTCCCAACCGACACGTTCGTCGCGACCTGCTCGTCGAACACAAGCCGCTTGGTCAGCCGCGCATTCCTGTCGCCGCCCAGCGCCGCCGCAACATGGTCCAGCAGCTCGCCTTCGGGATTGCCCAGCTCAGGCACGTTCCACGTCTTGTAGATGCGCGGCTGCGCGACGCGGTCATACATGATCTCGCGCTGGTTCTCGGAAATCTCCGGCACCCATGATTTCGGCTGTGTCGGCGGCGGCCCCGGCGGAATCTCGCCGAAGAATTTCTCGACCTTGGCCTTCGCCTCTTCAGGCTTGATGTCGCCGGCGATCACGAGGATCGCGTTGGCAGGCCCGTACCATTGCTTGAACCAGTCCTGCACGTCCTGCATCGTGGCAGCGTTGAGATCTTCCATTGAACCGATGACTGTGTGGCCATAGGGGTGGTCGTCGGGGTAGGTCGCCGCCACGATGTGGTTGAACACCTTGCCGTAAGGCTGGTTCTCGCCCTGGCGCTTCTCGTTCTGCACCACGCCACGCTGCTCATCGAGCCGCTTCTGGTCCACCGCACCGAGCAGATAGCCCATGCGATCCGACTCCAACCACAGGATCGAATCCAGCGCCGCCTTCGGCACAGTCTGGTAGTAGTTGGTGCGATCGGTGTTGGTCGTGCCGTTCTGGTTGGTCGCGCCGATCTGCTGCGTCGCCTTGAAGAAGTCGTCGTTGAAGTGCTGGGAGCCATTGAACATCAGGTGCTCGAACAGGTGTGCAAAGCCCGACCGGCCCTCGGGCTCGTTCTTCGATCCCACATGATAGACGAGGTGCAGCGTCGCCGTCGGCGTCTTGGTGTCTTCGTGCACGATCAGCGTCAGACCGTTCTTCAGCACGTACTTCGTGTAGGGAATGTCGTAGTTCATCGCCGCGATGCGCTGCATCACAGGATCGCGCGCAGCCGTCGCCGCCTGCTCGGGCGCCGCCGCCGGAACCATCGGCGCCGCATACGTCTCCGAAGTACCCCCACTGCTCGCGCAGGCATTCAACGCCAGCACCGCCGCCAGCACAGAGCCAAGCTTCATCGTCATGAGTTGTCTGCTCATCGCACCCTCTGAAATTGTCTGAAGTCACTCTAGGGGCGGCTTATCGAGAAGCAATAAGTTTTGATCGGGTCGCTCTAGAGCCGCTGACCCAGTCTCGACTGCAGGCATTCGGCGCCGGCAGCGCGTTGCCGATCGTCGAGCCTGCATCGGTTGAATGTCAGGTAGACCATGGCAGCTTCACCCATGAGATTTGTTATCGGCACAAAGCCGATCGCGTCGTCGCCCCGATCGGCTGGCAGAAAGGCCGGGCGGTTGGGCCATCTCTGCGGCTCGGCTCGCGCCAGTTCGCGATGGCCGGACGGCGCTCGGCTATCCTCCGAATTGTCGCGGTTGTCGCCCAACATGAAGAGATGGCCTGGCGGCACGCGAACCGCAGGCGTCTCGTCAAGCATTTCACGGTCGGAGAACTCGTGGATCAGATGCGGCTTCTCTTCACCGGGAAGCTGCTCCCGGTACCCTGTCGCCCTGCTCAGGTGCTGCGAGTCGGCAGGCAGGTAGATCACGTCGCGGACCAGGGTCCGCTCGACGACTGCGCCATTCAGAACCAGCCTGCCCTTCTTCTTCTGGATCGAGTCACCGGGCAGACCAACAATGCGATCGACCATAAGGTGATCGCTGTTGGGATGCTTGAAGATCACGACAGCGCCACGCTTCAGTTCAGCCGAATTGGCGACGATGACAACGCGGTCTCCGGTGAGCAGATTTGGCAGCATGCTTTCCGACGGGATGGTGCGCATGCTCACAGGCTTGAGACCCTCCAGCGCTTTGGCCACCTCTTGTGGGGTGGGCTGGCTCGACGCGACCGGTAGCAAGCCTGTCGCGCATGCCAGTAGAGCTATGATCCGTCTCTTGAGCCGCCATTCGCCATCCCTGCCCCCTCATCCCCGCGGCCCATAGATCGCGCCGCCGTCCACCACATAGCGCCGCAGCACTGCCGCGCTCTCATCCCGCAACAAGCCGTCCTCGAACACAACCCCCCGCGCCGCCATCTCGGCGCGCAGCTCGCGCGTGCCCGCGCCCTCGCTGAAACCCGCCGCCTCCGCGTCCGCTTTGCTCGCCGCCGACACGATCCGTGTGACGCCCGCCCAGTGCGCTGCGCCAAGACACATGATGCAGGGCTCGCACGAGGTGAACACCGTCACGCCGACCGCCTCCAGCCGCCGGCCCGCGAGCGACAGCGCCACTGTCTCCGCGTGGAGCACCGGATTGCCGCTCGCCATGGCCAGGTTCACGCCGACGCCGATGATCTCGCCCGAATCGTCCCGCACGCATGCGCCGAACGGACCGCCGCTCCCGCGCGCGACATTTTCGCCCGCGATCGCCACCGCCAGGTGCATAGCGTCCGCGTCCGACACTGGCGCCGCCGGCAAGGGCCACGCCGCCAGCCAGTCCGGCAGCCGGATCTCAGCCGCCGTCGCGATACTCGCCTCCGCCATGCCGCCGCCCCTCAAGCCTTATTTCAGAACACGAATCAGAACCGCCCTGCCGAATCGCCCGGCCGCCGCCGTTTGTCACATGACAGGCTCAGACCCAGCTCCTCCGGCTCGTCATCTACTAATGGTCCGCCAATATGAATGGTTGTTGGCAACCCACTGACGGGTCGAAAGATTTTATTTACATGCCTGTCCTATGCCCCTATATACATCGCGCCGGCGGACATCGGCTCGAGGCTCTGCGCCTTGATTCCACGTGGCGTCTGAACTTCCCAAGTTAGCCTGAGTATCAGGTGGGGTTTGGATGACGTGTGCGGGTTGAGAGGCAGACTTAACGAGTCAAAGATCCGTA
>CAIKXW010000183.1 GCA_903831485.1 uncultured Alphaproteobacteria bacterium
ATGCTCGGCGCCGCCATCGGCGTGGGCAACATCTTCGCCGCCTACCTCGACGGCGCGATGCGCAACCCGTCTGCCGCCCCGCAGCAGTTCGGCAACCTGATCTTCGGCTTCGCCGTGACGGAAGCGCTTGGCATCTTCGGCTTCGCCATCGCCCTGATCCTGATCTTCGCTGTCTGATCTATCCTCCTCGGGAGATACCGACGTGGCGACCGAAACTGCAGAACACGCATCCGGCAGCGGCTTCCCGCCGTTCGACCAGATCATGGATACCGGGGTCTCCCAGGTATTCTGGCTGATCGTGACGTTTGCCGTGCTCTACTTCGCGGTCGCCAACGTCTTCCTCCCGAAGATCCGCAAGGCGGTGGAAGACCGGGACGGCGCCATCAAGCGCGATGTCGCCGAAGCCGCAGTCCTGTCGGGCAAGGCTGACGAGTCGGTGAAACAGTTCGAGGCGCAGATCGCCGCCGCCCGCGCCAACGCGCGCGACACGGCATCGAAAGCCAAGGCTGAAGCCGACGCCAGAACCGCCGCTGCAACCGCTGCGAAAGAGGCCGAACTCAACGCTCGCCTCGCCGCCGCGGAAGCACGCATCTCGGACACGCGCACCAAAGCGATGGCCAATGTCTCGGCTGTCGCCGAAGACGCCGCCGCCGCGATCGCCGAAAAACTCACGGGCGCGAAACCGTCGCCGGCTGCCGTCAAGGCCGCCGTCGCTGGCGCGATGGGAGGCTGAGAATGGCCCCGCACGAAACAACCGCCCACCTGACTGCCGGCCCCGCCGAAGCCGGTCCCCTGCCCGCCGTGAACCTGCTGGGCTGGAATCTCGACATGAACGACCCGACCTTCTGGGCGTTCATCGGCCTGCTCATTTTTGTCGGCATCATCGTCTACATGAAAGTACCGAAGACGATCACCAAGTCGCTGGATGATCGCGCCGCCAAGATCACCTCCGAGCTCGCCGCCGCCGAAACACTGCGTCGCGAAGCCGAGGCCAAGCTGGCCGAAGTCCAGAAGCGCGCCGCCGAGGCGGAGGCAGACGCCCGCGCCATCGTGGACGCCGCCCGCCGTGAAGCTTCCCAGCTCGCCAACGCCGCCGAAGCCGCCCTCGTCGTCCGCATCGCCTCGCGCGAAAAGCTCGCCGAAGAGCGCATCGCGCGCGCCGAATCCGACGCCATCCGCGATGTGAAACTGGCCGCCGTGAACACAGCCTCGAAAGCCGCCGCCGCGATCCTCACCGAACAACTCTCCGGCAAGGCCGCCGACGACGAGTTCGCCAAGGGCCTCGCCTCGATCACGCGCGCGCTGTCCTGACGGCCAGGTCCGCCTGCCGTTTAGGCGCGTGAGATCCGAAGGGCTGCCCTGCCCGTGTGACGGCACGGGCTGTCTCAGGATCAGCCTGAGCGGCGATCCGCCGGCAGAAGTGCGATCGCATCAATCTCGATCTTCCATGCGGGGTCGACGAGGCGCCGGACAAAAACCGCGGTGGAAGCAGGACGGTGTTCACCGAGATGTTTCGCGCGCGCCTTGCGCACGCAATCATCGCCATCATCGTCCTCGGTCAGAAACGTCGTGAGTTTTACGATGTTGGACACCGGCACGCCCCGCGCGCCGAGGATGGCTGCGTTATTCGCATAAACCTGGTCCGCCTGCTCAGCGAGCGTCTCTGGCGCCGAACCGTCGCGCCGCACAGGGACCTGACCCGAAAGGAAAATGAGGCCTGCGCCCGGCGGCGTCTCTACTGCGTGCGTATCACGGCCCAGCTGGGCGGCCACGACGTCGGGGTTGTGCAGCACAAGGCGCGTCATGGCTGTCGTTTTCTTCGGGCAATCGTGCACACAGCCATCTTCGCGGCGCAACCGCCCGCCCGAAACGCACGGCTGCGCGGTTCGGCGAGCGCCCGAATGGGCCGCGAATGGCGTGCGCTATTACTTCCCGACACGCATATCAAGCCACGACCGGATCGAGCCGTTCACGAGCGCGGCGGCGTCATGCTGCACGAAATGGTTGGCGTCAGGGATCATCAGCACGGTGGTGTCCTTGCCGACCTGATCCCAGGTGTCGTTGTGGCCCATCGAAAGCAGCGCGGTGTCCTTCATGCCGTGGATCACCAGCACCGGCACATTGATCTTGGGGAAGGTTGGGGCCGGCGCATTCGCGTCAGGCGCACTGGGATAGTTTGCGCGATAGTAGTTCATCATGCCCGCGAAGCTCGACTGCTTGAACGCTGCGACATACTTGGCCTTCGCTTCGGGATCGCGCACCCAGGCCGCCAGGCCCTCCGCTGTCAGGTTGTTTTCCGAACCTTCCTTCTGGAAATTGCGCGCATAGTTCGAGTTCTGCGGGCTGGCCTGCAGTTGCCGGCCCATGTTCGCCGGATGCGGAACCGACATGATGATCAGCCGCTCAAGCGTCTCGGGATGCGAGAAGGCGTAGTTCCATGCGATCGCTGCGCCCCAGTCGTGGCCGACAACGGTGGCCCTGCTCGCGCCCTCGGCCTTGATCACGGCCTGCACGTCTTCCACCAGTTTCGGCATCGCATAGTTGGCGACGCCGGTCGGCTTGTCGGACAGGTTGTAGCCGCGCGTGTCGAGCGCGACGAACCGGTATTTGTCATTAAGCGCTGGCGCGAGCTTGTCCCACGACGCAGAGAAATCCGGGAAACCATGGATCGCGATCACCAGCGGACCCGATCCGCTCGCATTATAGTGGATCTTCGTGCCGTCAGGGCTCGTCGCGAACTTGCTCTCGATCGCGACCGGCGCCTTGACGGCTTCCATGGCCATGGACGCACTTGGCGCCTCCGCCGACATGGCGCAGGCGCCTGCCAGAACCAGAACCGCAACCCCAGCAAAAAGTGAGCGCATTCTTCCCTCCGCCATCTTTCGTGACAGCGTCAGGCTAGCCCCGCACGGGGCGGCAAACAACAATGTTGTTGGGGGAGGGAGACCTAGCAGGCCGTTGAAAAATCCCACGGCACGGCGCGGAATTCTGATTCATCGCCGTCATCGAGACAGATTTCGCCCGTGAGCGAGCCGTCAGGCTCGAGATCGATTGTAATTTCGCCTGACGCTTCGTCCATTTCGTCGTTTCCGGTCCAACGCGAGACGAGCGCG
>CAIKXW010000184.1 GCA_903831485.1 uncultured Alphaproteobacteria bacterium
GATCGCGATGCGACCAAGCGGCCGATCATGGGCGATGTGGCGCGGCGCCTGGCCGACGAGGTGATCGTCACCGATGACAATCCGCGCTCGGAGGAGCCGGCTGCGATCCGCGCTGCGATACGCAAGGGCGCGCCGGATGCGAGCGAGATCGGCGACAGGGCGTCGGCGATTCAGGAAGGGGTGCGCCGCCTGAAGCCTGGCGATGCGCTGCTGATCGCCGGCAAGGGCCATGAGACCGGACAGATCGTGAAGGGCGTCACGATACCGTTCTCCGATTTCGATGTCGCGCGTGATGCGTTGAAGGATGTCGGGGGCACGAATGGTTGATTCACCGGCGCCTCTCTGGACCTCCGAGGAGGCCGCCGCCGCGACGGGCGGCAAGGCGCTCGGGACGTGGGCCGTGAATGGCGTGTCGATCGACACGCGCTCGCTGCAGCCGGGCAATCTTTTCGTTGCGCTGACGGATGTGCGCGATGGCCACGACTTCGTCGCGAACGCGTTCGCGGCGGGGGCCGAGGCGGCGTTCGTGTCGCGCGACGTGCTGGGCGGCCATCCCGGCTTGCTGGTTGACGATGTGCTGCCTGCGCTGGAGCGGATGGGGCTGGCGGCGCGGGCGAGGACGGATGCGGTTTGCGCGGCGGTGACAGGCTCGGTGGGCAAGACCAGCGTCAAGGAGATGCTGGCGCGCATCTATCGCGCGGCGGGCAGGGCGCACTGGTCGGACAAGTCGTTCAACAATCACTGGGGCGTGCCGCTGACGCTGGCGCGCATGCCGCGCGAGACGGAACGGGCGATCTTCGAGATCGGCATGAACACGCCGGGCGAGATCGCGCCGCGGTCCCTGATGGTGCGGCCGCATGTGGCGATGATCACGCGGATTACGCCAGCCCACTTGGCTGGCATGGGCTCGGTCGAGGGCGTGGCGGACGAGAAATCGCAGATCTTCGCGGGTCTGCAGGATGGCGGCGCGGCGATCCTGCCGGCGGAGGACAAGTTCCACGACCGCCTGCACGCGGCGGCGTTGCAGCTGCAGCGCTCGGCCAAGCTTTACACCTATGGCGGCGCAGCGGGTTCGCGGGCGGCGACGCCGGTGCGGTATGAGACAGACGGCTTCACCTCGCGCATCGGCATCGACGTGATGGGCGAGGTCGTGAGCGTCAGCCTCAACGCAGTGGGCGAACACTGGGCCGGCAATGCGGCGCTGGCGCTTCTCGCTGCTGTTCTGTCGGGCGTGCATGCGCGCGACGCAGCCGAGGCGCTGTCGGGCTATGCGCCGCCTGCGGGGCGCGGCGTGGCGGAGATGCTCAAGCTGCCGCAGGGTGGCGAAGTGACGCTGGTGGATGACGCCTACAACGCCAATCCGGAGTCGATGCGTGCAGCGATCGAAGGCTTCGGGCGCAGGCCAGGGCGCCGCATCGTTGCACTTGGCGAAATGCGCGAACTCGGCGAGGGCTCTGCTGCGCTTCATGCGGGGCTGGCGGATGCAATCACCGCGGCGAACGTTTCGCGTGCGGTGCTGTCGGGTGATGAAATGAAACACCTGGCGGACGCGCTGAAATCGCGCGCGCCGTCAATGCGAGTCGAACATGTCACAGGTCCGGCAGAAGCGGCCGCGCAGGTGAAAAGCTGGTTAGAAGCGGGGGACGCTGTCTTGATCAAAGGGTCGAATGCGTCCGGCATGGCGCGTGTAGGAACGGCGCTCAGGCAGATGAGCGAAAGCGCCGCCGCCATACCGCAGAAAGCGACTGGGGCGTAGCATGCTGTATCATCTCCTCTCGCCCTACACGGGTGAGCTGAACCTGTTCAGCTTCGTCACGTTTCGCGTGGCGCTCGGCCTGACGACCGGGCTGATCCTGACCATGCTGTTCGGCTATCCGATGATCCTCTGGCTCCGGAAGAAGCAGGGCAAGGGCCAGCCGATCCGCACCGACGGCCCGGAAAGCCATCAGGCCAAGAAGGGCACGCCCACCATGGGTGGCTTCCTCATCCTGTTCGGGATCCTGTCCGGCACGCTGCTGTGGGCTGACCTCACCAACCAGTATGTCTGGATCGTGCTTTTTGTGACTGTCGGATTCTGCCTTGTTGGCTTCATCGACGACTACCAGAAGGTGACCAAGAAGGGCACGGCGGGCTTATCCGGAAAAGTCAGGCTGCTGATGGAGTTCGCCATTGCCGGCATCGCCGTGTGGTGGATCTCAGTCTACGCGCAGGCGACCACGGATGCGGCTCTTGCGGCCGGTACGCTGGCGGTGGCGCCGCAGGATGGCTTCGCGACCGGTCTCGCGCTGCCGTTCCTCAAGGACTTCATGTTCGACCTGACGATCTACGGCTTCATCGCCTTCGGGGCGTTCGTGATCGTTGGTGCAGGTAACGCCGTGAACTTCACTGACGGTCTCGACGGGCTCGCCATCGGGCCGGTGATGATCGCAGGCGCAACCTTCGGCTTCATCGCGTATGCGACGGGAACGCCGCGCTTTGCCGACTACCTGCTGCTGTCGCCGACGCCGGGGACGGCGGAGTTGTCCGTCGTGATGGGCTCGCTGATGGGCGGGGGGCTGGGCTTCCTCTGGTACAACGCGCCGCCCGCCAAGATCTTCATGGGCGACACCGGCTCGCTGGCGCTGGGCGGATGCCTCGGCGCGATGGCGGTGTGTGTGAAGCACGAGATCGTGCTGGCGATCGTCGGCGGCCTGTTCCTGTTCGAGGCGCTGTCGGTGATCATCCAGGTCGTCTACTTCAAGGCGACCGGCAAACGCTTCTTCAAGATGGCGCCGGTGCACCACCATTTCGAGAAGCTGGGGTGGTCGGAACCGACCGTCGTCATTCGCTTCTGGATCATCGCCTTCCTGCTGGCGCTTGCCGGCCTCGCAACCCTGCGTCTGAGGTGAGACACAGGTGATCCCGGTCCGCACATTCGAGGGAAAGGACGTGGCAGTGTTCGGCCTTGGCAGGTCGGGCATCGCGACGTGCAAGGCCCTCATGGCCGGCGGCGGCCGCGTGTGCGCGTGGGACGACAACGAAAACTCGCGCAAGGCGGCCGAGGCTGCTGGCGTGCCGCTGGTCGATCTCAACCGGCGCGACTGGCAGACCTTCGCGGCGCTCGTCCTGTCGCCCGGCATCCCGTTCCGCTTCCCCGAGCCGCACCGCTTCGTGCGCATGGCCCAGATGGTGGGTGTGCCGGTGATCGGCGATATGGAGTTGTTCGCCCGCGCCGTGAACGAGTTCCGTTCGATCGAGCGCCCCCGCATCGTCGGCATCACGGGCACTAACGGGAAATCGACCACCACGGCGCTGGTCGGCCACATCCTGAAGACGTGCGGCAAGGATGTCCGCGTCGGCGGCAATATCGGCGTCGGCGTGCTCGACCTCGAGAAGCTGCATGCCGAAGCGATCTATGTGCTGGAGCTGTCGAGCTATCAGCTCGACCTTGCCGAGAGCCTGCGCTGCGACATCGCGGTGATGCTCAACATCTCGCCGGACCATCTCTCTCGCCATGGCGGCATGGACGGCTATGTCAGCGCCAAGCGCCGCATCTTCCGCAACCAGGGACCGGACGACGTCGCCATCATCGGCGTCGACGACATGCGCTCCGGCGTGATGTCGACGCAGCTGACCAGCGAGGGCCTGCGCCGCGTCATCCCGATCTCGGCGGAGTATGGCCTTGGCCGCGGCGTCGCCGTGCTTGACGGCATGCTGCAGGATTCGATCGCGGGCCGCGCCGAACAGCCGGTGAACGTCTCCGGGGCGAAGGCGCTGCCTGGCCGCCACAATCATCAGAACATCGCCGCGGCCTATGCCGTGTGCCACGCGCTGGGCCTCGAGCCAGCGGACATTCTCGCGGCGATCCAGACCTTCCCCGGCCTACCGCACAGGCTGGAGAATATCGGCGCCATCGATGGCGTGCGCTTCATCAACGATTCGAAAGCCACCAACGCGCAGGCGGCCGAGCAGGCGATCCGCGCCTTCCCGAATGCGTGGTGGATCGTCGGCGGCCGGCCGAAGGAGGAGGGGATCGACGAACTCGCCCCGCTGTTCGGCTCGATCCGCAAGGCATACCTGATCGGCGAGTCGACGGACGCGTTCGCGCGCGCGCTCGAGGGCAAGCTCGACCATGTGAAGTGTCGGACGCTCGACGTCGCCGTTAGCCAGGCATTCGAGGATGCCCGCGCATCCGGCGCTGAGGGGGCGGTCGTCCTGTTCTCGCCCGCGTGCGCGAGCTTCGACCAGTTCCGCGACTTTGAGCAGCGCGGCCTCGCCTTCCGGCAGGAAGCCGTGAAGCTCGTGAAGCGCCGTTCGCCAACCGAGCCGGCGTGAATCTGCGATGCAGGTTTTCAAGCGGTCCGATACATCGCCCCTCGCCGAATGGTGGCGCACGGTCGACAAGGGGCTCATTGCCGCCGCCCTGATCCTTCTGGGCGCGGGCATCGTGCTGTCGCTGGCGGCGGGGCCTGCAGCTGCGGCCAAGCTGGATATCGAGGACCCATTCCATTTCGTCTACCGGCAGGCGGGGTTCGTGCTCGCAGCCATCGGCGTGCTGCTCGGCTCGTCGCTGCTCGATCCGGTCTGGGCGCGGCGTGTCTGTCTTGCGCTGTTCGTGCTGTGCTTCCTGCTGATGGCAGGTCTCTTGCTGTTCGGGCATGAGGCGAAGGGCGCGACGCGCTGGATCAGGCTGTGGGGCACGACCTTCCAGCCGTCGGAGATCATCAAGCCTGCGCTGGTCGTGCTGACGGCGTGGCTGCTGGCGCAGCGCGACAAGTTTCCGGCAGGGCCATGGGCGCCGATCGCTTTCGCATTTTACGCGGTGACGGTGGGGCTCCTGTTGCTGCAGCCGGATGTCGGTCAGTCGGCGCTGGTGACTGCGGCGTTCGTCATCGTGTTCTTTGTCGCCGGCCTGCCGTGGATGTGGGTCGGCGTCTTTGCCGTGCTGGGCACCATCCTGCCTGTGCTGCTCTATTCGATCATTCCGCACGTGCGCTTCCGCGTCGACTCCTTCCTCAACCCCACCGACTACGACACCTACCAGATCGACAAGGCGCGGCAGGCGATCGAACGTGGCGGCCTGTTCGGCGTCGGGCCGGGCGAGGGCACCGTGAAGCGCGTGCTGCCGGATGCGCATACCGACTTTGTCTATGCTGTGGCAGGCGAGGAGTTCGGGCTCCTCCTGCTGGTTGCGCTCACCGTGATCTTCGCGGTGATCGCCATCAAGGGCATCATGGAAGCCTCGAAGCAGGCCGACATCTATCAGCGCGCGGCAGGCGTCGGCCTCTATGCGATCTTCGGCCTGCAGGCGGCGGTGAACATGTCGGTGAACCTGTCGCTGATCCCGCCGAAAGGCATGACGCTGCCGCTGGTGTCGTCCGGCGGATCGTCACTGCTCGGCTCGGCGCTTACGCTCGGGCTTGCCCTGGCGCTCACGCGCAAGCAGCCGGAATCCACGCTTTCGCATCTGAGGCACGTATGATGTCTTCTACCAAGCCGCTTGTCGTCGTTGCCGCCGGCGGCACGGGCGGGCACAAGTTTCCTGCACAGGCCTTCGCCGACGAGATGCACGCACGCGGCTGGACCGTGGCGCTGGTGACGGACGAGCGCGGCGCGAAATACGCCACCAACTTTCCCGCCGACTGGCGCCTGCAGGTCGACGCGGCGACCTTCGGATCGAAACTGCCGCACAAGCTGCTGGCGAGCGCGCTGAAACTTCGCAAGGGCACCGCTGAGGCGCGCCGTAATTTCGAGAAGACCAAGCCGAAGATCGTCGCGGGCTTTGGCGGCTATCCATCTTACCCGTCGCTGTCAGCTGCCCGCGCCATGGGCGTGCCGATCGTCATCCACGAGCAGAACTCCGTTCTCGGCCGAGTGAACCGGTTGTTTGCGAAGAGCGCGAAATTCGTCGCCTGCGGCTTCGACCGCCTCGACCGACTGCCGCCGGGCGCCGAGGGGACTAAGCGCGTGGTGGGCAATCCAGTGCGCAATCCCATCAAGGCCGTGCGCGAAAAGCCCTATCCGGAACTCGACGATGCAGGCCCGCTCAACCTCTTGATCACCGGCGGCAGTCAGGGCGCGCGCCTGTTCGGCGACGTGATCCCGAAGGCGATCGTTGCGCTGCCGGCGGCGCAGAAGGCGCGGCTGCACGTGGTGCAACAGGCGCGCGAAGAACAGCTGGAAGCTGTGCGCGCTGTCTACAAGGACGCGGGCGTGAAAGCGACCGTTGAGTCCTTCTTCTCCGACATGCAGGACAGGTTGGCGGCTGCGCATCTGGTGATTGCCCGCGCCGGCGCATCGACCGTGACGGAGCTCGCGGTAGCGGGGCGGCCATCGATTCTCATCCCGCTCGGCATCGCGATGGATGATCACCAGACCGCCAACGCTGAAGGCATGGTGACGGGCGCCGCCGCCGACGTGGTTCCCGAGCCGAAATTCAGTGTCGAGGCCTTCACGCCGCTCCTGCTTGAACGGATCAGCAATGCCGGCGTGCTGAAGGCGCGCGCCCGCGCCGCCTGGCAACTGGGCCGGCCAAACGCGGCGAAGGAACTGGCCGATCTTGCGGAGCAGGCTGCGGGCGTGAGGGCGGGGTAGGCTCAGGCCGTTGCGTCCGCAGGCTGGGAATTCGCCAGTCGAAGACGTTCGCTAGTATCGGCGCGCGAGCTGTTCCGCCTTGTTGATGACGTCGTTGAGCATGCGTTCGCCTTTGCCCCAGGCAAACGCCTGACCCTTGATCTCGCTTGCGCCAACCACTTCTGTGCCCTGATCGCCGCGGTCAATAACATCGAAGGCCACGGTTCCCGCGCTTGACAGCATGTCGCCGGGCAGGATTCCTTCGAGGTACGCGCCAGCGCGAGTGTCGGTGGCCGCAGACAGGCCCGACGGGCCGCTGGTCATTGTAACAACCATCGCCCTCAACACGCTGGCATAGGGTTGTGCAATCGACCGGGTGACCTGTTTCTTGTTCGCGAAACCGAGGCCCTCGCCAAGCGCCTTTCC